>JASMKJ010000449.1 GCA_030749275.1 Acidimicrobiales bacterium | reverse complement strand
GCGTTCTGGGCGAAGATGTCCAAGATCACAGCAGTGCGGTCCAACGCTGTTCGCTTGAGGATCTTCTCCAAGTTGAATTGTTGGGCAGGGCTTAACTCGTCGTCAAAGACCACTGTGTCAGCGTCGACGTCATCAGACGTTTCTTGAATCTCTGTCGCTTTGCCTTTACCGACATAGGTGGCGGGGTCTGGTGCTTCTCTCTTTTGAACTACTCGATCTATGGGATCGGCGCCTGCGGTATCAACAAGCTGCGCTAGCTCATCAAGATTTGCCCCAACTTGATCATCTGAAGCACCCGGAAACTGGACACCGACTATCACAATTTGTTCGCGAAATGACCGATCGATGAGACCAGTCGACTCGCCCGCGAATTCGCCGAATCCGCCTCGGTGAGTGCCGTCCTCGATGCGATCATCAGAAGATTTCGTCATATGGACACTTCGATAGCCCCGATATATGTGACGGGTCCGATGAGGATCGGTTCCTCTTGGACCAACACCCTGACTGTTCCTCCGGGCATGTTGACCTGAACGTCTCCGCCGACGAGACCCCACTGGTGGGCACAAACAGCAGCGGCTGTTGCCCCGGTTCCGCATGCTTCGCTTACTCCGACGCCGCGTTCCCAAACGGCCATGTCGATAATGTTTGTGTCGTCGGGCGCGATGGAGATGAATTCGACATTCATCCCTTCTGAATAGAAGGCCTCGTAGCGAGACCCCATAGTTTCTAGGTCGATTACCGATTGGTCTTCTACCGCGACCACAAGGTGAGGGTTTCCAAGGTCGGCGGTAGCCACGAGAGAAGTTCCGCTTTGGTTGAGAATTTCATCATGAACCCCGGGGCCTGGACCTACTACCCCCATTCCAACAGTCGCTTGTGCTTCACTGCGATCGCTATCGATGTCAACGCTGCGTCGGCCACCAGCCGTATCGATGTCCAAAGATGTGGGTCCCGTTCCGTTGGCCATTGCGTATGCCTGCGCTAGGCACCGGATGCCATTGCCGCTCATTTCTGCAAGAGAACCATCGGCATTATGGAGCACCATCGTCAAGTCGGCCCCGTCACCGCCCGGGAGACCTAACAACAGGCCGTCGGCTCCAATTCCCGTGCGTCGGTTACAGAGTTGCTTAGCGAGCTTTTCAGTTTCGTTCGGTGCTGCGCGCGTTAATGCAACAAGGAAGTCGTTTCCTAGACCGTGGTGTTTCGTAAGTCGCATAACCAGCCCCTCCCCTATTGTCACAGTTCCTGGACTCATAACCGCAATGAAATTTCATTAATCAGTGCGTCAAGTTGATCGATAGGTACCCATTCCACCCGGGGGTCACGCCTAAACCAGCGTTGCTGTCGACGGGCAAAGCGTTTCGTTCGTTGAATCGCTAGTTCTAGAGCATCATCTAGAGAAACGTCGCCGCGAACGTGAGCTAGTAACTCCTTGTATCCCAGGGCCTGGCCGGCCGTAACTGACAGTTCTACCTGTGCAAGGTCTCGGACTTCGTCTAGGAAGCCGGCTGCCATTTGATGCTGGTATCTCTGCTCTATTCGCTTATCAAGTTCAGTTCGTTCGATTTCGATGCCAAGAATTCGATATGGGACTTCGGGATAGTTGTTGAGGCCAGGTCCAAATGATGAGAAGGGGCGTCCGGTTCCGAGGGTGACTTCCAAGGCTCTTATGATTCGCCGCCGGTTGCTGTTCTCCATGCGGCTCGCTCCCACCGGATCTATCTGCGAAAGGCGCTGGTGGAGTGACTCTGTTTGTGTCTCGTTTTCCAGTTGCTCCACAATTTCAGGGAATCGAGGAGGGGGGGTGAGTCCGTCGATCACACCTCTCACGTACAACCCGGTTCCGCCGACTAGCAGCGGGATACCGTTGCGTTCTTGGATGTCTCTACGGGCTGACTCATGAGCGGTTTGGAAATCAACCAAGGTGAAGCTTTCATGGGGGTCAACTAGGTCAATTAAATGGTGTCGAACTTTGCCTTGTTCCTCGACGGAGGGTTTAGCTGTGCCGATGTCCATTCCTCTGTACACCTGCATTGAATCAATCGACAACAATTCAACCCCGTCGGTTTGATGCGCCACTTCCAGCGCAAAGGCGGATTTACCGCAAGCGGTTGGCCCAACTACGACGATGGGCTGCGCCGTGAGTTGCTGCATCGTAGTCAGGAAGACGCTACCGGGATTCGCGTTTTGTGTTTTGCCGGTGCGGTTATTTCCAATAGGTCCCCGATGAGGTTGAACGTACGTGCCTCGGTCACTCGAATTTGGGCATAAGTCCCAGGTCGAATGATCTTGTCAGCCGGAAAGTGAACAAGTCGGTTATGGCGGGTGCGGCCCGTAAGCATGCGACTGTCACGTTTGGATCGTCCCTCTACGATGACTTCTTCGTCGTAGCCAATTCTTGACTGGTTGCTATGAAGGCTTGAGCGTTCGATTACCTGGCGCAGACGTTCCATTCGCTTTGACGCGACGCCTGGTGGGACGTATTGGTCCACCAATTCCGCTGCTTCGGTTCCAGGTCGCGGCGAATACACGAACGTGAAGGCGTTATCGAATTGGACCTCTGCGGCTACCTCGAGGGTTCGTTCAAAATCCGGTTCA
>JASMKJ010000448.1 GCA_030749275.1 Acidimicrobiales bacterium | reverse complement strand
GTTGTTACCCCAAGTGACTTTCGCGCCCAACTGTTGCAGCACATCCACGAACTGGATGTCTCCCTGAATACTTTGTTTATGGAGACCTTCAACCCTAACTTTGCCGTGCGTAATCGCCGCCGCACCAAAGAAATAGGTCGCCGCCGTCGCGTCAGGTTCTATGTCAACCTCAGTTGCACGGTAATTACCGCTATGAACAACGTAAGTGGACTCGTTCGGTTGTTCAACATCAACCCCAAAATCCTCCATGACCTTGACTGTCATTTCGATGTATGGGCGACTTACCGGCTTGCCGGAGAGATGAATGGTTAGACCTTTGCTGTATAGAGGCGCCGCTAGCAACAGACCGCTCACAAATTGACTACTGCTGTCTGCCGCTATTTCTATTTCGCCACCTGCGAGTTCGTCGGCAACAATTTCTAGGGGCAACTCACCGAGCGTACGTGTCTCTTTCAGATCACATCCGAGCGCACGCAGGGCAGATATTTGTTCAGCGAAAGGACGCGAACGCAGTTGTTCGCTTCCGTCTAGTGTCGCTAGGCCTCGTCCGGCGGCCAGAACCGGCAAGATGAACCGCGAGGTTGTCCCCGACGATCGACAGTTGATGACTGAGTCATTGAAGCTAGGTCGCCCGCCCAGCCCGGTTACTTGGAGGCTCAACTCGCTACGGTGTTCTTTAACTTCAGCACCTAGAGATTTGACTGCCTCCAACATAGCCTCGGTGTCATCAGCGAATAGGACTCCCGATAGTTCGCTGGTTCCTTCAGCAAGTGCGGCACACAGCAACGCTCTGTTGGTGTGGCTCTTGGAACCTGGAACGAGCACAGAGCCCGTCGCTGGAGCGCCAAAGGGTGTCATAACGATCCGCTGATTCATGCAAGCTCTCGAGTCGTCGGCTTATAGCCCTGTCCGGCAAGGGCAGCGAGGAATCTCTGGACTTCTGCTCTTGCCACTATTAGAACCAGGACTCCCTGAGCACCCTCGGTTGAGTGGGCGACTTCAATATCAGCGACGTTGACGTCGCAGTCCGCTGCAAGCATGGTGATGTTGGCGATCTGACCCTTGCGATCAGGAATGGGAATCCTCACTTCTATGAGGTCCTGCGGTCGAACGTACCTAGAAGGCAGGTTGGTGCGCGCTCGTCGGGCTTGGGTCAAGACGTTTGTCAAACCGCTACGGTCCGAATCGGCAACGATGCCACGGATTTGATGGATGCGATCCGCGAATTCATCCAGAGCTGTAACGATCGCTTCTCTATTTTCTTCACAGATATCGAGCCATATGTCGGGGTGGCCTGCGGCTATCCGCGTCATGTCGCGAAAGCCCCCCGCAGCCAGGCGAAGTAGCGGTGCGTCATCCAAAGCGCGGTCATCGGCGAGGCACATCAGACTGGCCGCGGTCAGATGCGGGACATGTGACACTATTGCCACAAGGGCATCATGGCGTTCTGGCGCCATGGTGACGACATCGCAGCCCATTGAACTAAGAACGGTTTGTAGATCGCGCAGAGCGAGGTCATCGGTTCCTTCGGTGGGTGTAAGAACCCAGACCGCTCCATCAAAAATTCTCGGATCGGCGCCGTCAACGCCGTCTTGTTCGGAACCAGCCATTGGATGGCCTGGTATGAAGCGGGGATCGCTAAAGTTGCTGGCTACCGCCGTTTTTACGCTTCCTGTGTCGGTCACTATTCCTTTGGTTTGTTGAAGCGCTTCGGTGATCCCATCTTCGAGAGCACTCGCGGGAACTGCCACGAACGTGACATCGACATCAGTGTCAGTTCCTATTTCATCGATGACACCAAGTTCTCGGGCTCGGTGAGCGCGACTTTCGTCTATATCTCTGCCGGTGACGTGCCATCCAGCGTTCTTTAGCGCTAGAGCGATCGAGCCCCCTATTAATCCTGTTCCCACGATCTGAGCACGGCGCGCCTCATTGTTCATAGTGGTCTCAAACCCGTCTGCTCGAAGTGATGTCCTCTTCAAGAAAGGGTACCGAAGGGTTCCCTTGTGCCTGAAGTGAGATTAAGAATTGGCGGAAGCCTGGTACAAGGAACGGATCTCTTCTCCGGTGAGTTCTCTCCACGATCCAGCCTTGAGACCGGGGTCTTTGATCGGGCCAATCCTGACTCGAACTAATCGCACTACTGGGTGTCCCACTGCCGCGCACATTCGACGCACTTGACGATTTCGGCCTTCGTGGATAGTGAGTTTTAGCAGGCCCTCGCCGGGTGCGGAAACTTCTGCGGGCGCACTGAGCCCATCTTCTAACTGGACTCCTTCACGCAGTGCTCTAAGCGCCGAACGGCTCGGGGTTCCCTCTACGTGAACCAAATATTCTTTGGCGACACCGAAACTTGGGTGCGTTAACCGATGAGTCAAATCGCCGTCGTTCGTCAAGATGATGAGACCTTCGCTATCGGCATCTAGTCGTCCAACCGGGTACACCCTGATTGTCGGAGGAACAAGATCCACAACTGTTGGTCGACCGTCAGTGTCTCGGACAGTGGAAACAACATCGCGCGGTTTATGCAGCAAATAGTGCACAAGATTTGGATCTCTAAGAATTGGGATCCCGTCGAGCTCTATTCGGTCACCATCGGTCGCTTTGTCTCCCACTGTGGCCACGTGCCCATTGATGGTTACTCGTCCGGCCTGGATCATTTCTTCACTAGCGCGTCGGCTGGCAATTCCTGCACGCGCTAGTACCTTCTGGAGTCGCTCACGCGACTCCTTGTCCTTCACTTCGGAGGGCTCGTATCTTCGGAGCCAGCCGCCATCCCGTCTTCCGGTTCGGTTTCGTCGCCGAGCAAGACGGCCTCAAGTGTTTCAACCACGTCAGCTTCAGGAACGAAGTCACTGAGATTCGGGAGTTCATTAAGGCTGTCGATACCGACA
>JASMKJ010000447.1 GCA_030749275.1 Acidimicrobiales bacterium | reverse complement strand
CAGGTAGTCGCTCATTGGCGGCGGCAGGCACCAGAAACGAATTACCTTGAAGGTGTCGAAGGAAGCGCAGATACAACTCCGGTTGTGATCCCTGGAGGCTCTTCTGGAGACGACGACGACGACGATCTGATGATGCAGGCCATGGCGATTATTGTTGAAACCCAACTTGGGTCGACCTCAATGTTGCAACGCAAATTGAAAGTTGGCTTCGCCCGGGCGGGACGGCTCATGGATCTTCTCGAACAAAGAGGTGTTGTTGGGCCTTCGATTGGTTCCAAAGCGCGTGATGTGTTGATGACACAAGAGGAACTAGACGCTTTGCTCGCTGATCGTTGAACGAGTTGTCAATCGGTCTTTAGAGCTAGGGTCAACTTGTGAGCGATTACGAGATTCTTGCCACCGGCTTAGAATTCCCCGAAGGGCCAGTCTGTATGCCAGACGGTTCTGTCATCTTGGTAGAGGTCAAGCGTGGCACCATCTCTCGAATCGACCCGAACGATGGGTCCGTCGAAGTTGTGGCACAACCGGGCGGTGGACCCAATGGTGCTGCGGTGGGCCCCGACGGCGCACTATATGTGTGCAACAACGGAGGTTTCGAATGGGGTGAAGCTCGCGGCTTAACGATCCCAGGTTTAGTTTCCGATGATTATTCGTCCGGTCGCATCGAGCGAATTGACCTAGAGACAGGTGAAGTCGAGTGGCTCTACGCCGAAGTCGATGGTGTCCCGTTGAAGGGACCCAACGACCTCATGTTTGACTCAACAGGCGGTTTTTGGTTTACCGACCACGGTAAAACCAGGGAACGGACCAGGGACCGAGGTGGCCTGTACTACGCAAGAGCCGATGGCTCTTCGGTGGTGGAGGTTGCCTTTCCGCTGGATGGCCCCAATGGCGTCGGATTATCACCCCAAGAAGACAGGGTGTACGTAGCTGAAACCCACCAAGGGTCAATTCTGTATTGGGAACTGGCGGCTCCCGGAGAGTTAGCAGGGTCTCCACATGGCCGCTTCTTGGCTCGTCCAGCCGGTAGAAAACTATTCGATTCCCTGGCAATGGACGCCGAGGGAAATGTCAGTGTGGCGACCATTCAAACAGGCGGAATAAGCACCTTCACTCCTGAAGGAGAAGAGCTTGAGTTCTTTGAAGTCGATGACCCTCTATGCACCAACATTTGCTTTGGTGGAGAGGATATGAAAACAGCATTCATCACGTTGTCGGGAACCGGCAAACTCATACGCACGGAATGGCAACGCCCTGGACTGGTCTTGCCCTACTAATTTCTTGTGCAGTGGGCTGTTATGCCAGGCAATGCGGAAGTTTCCCGCCATTAAATACGATCATGTCGCTAATCGCTGTTTCGAAACCCACCCACTCGTAGTCTGCCTCAGAAATCTCTCGATAAGCCACGTGGAGATTTCCAGCAAGTCGTTCGCTGTCGGTTAGGTTTTGGAACTCGCCGAGCTCAGTCCGTGATGCCTGCTCGACAGGTGTTCGACCCGCGCTGACTCCTTCCTTCGCAGCCTCTTGCACGAATTGGAGGTATGCACGCTGGCTATTCAAGACTTCCTTGATCTGAGAGCCAGCGAATGCGGGTCCATGGCCAGGAACGATGACGTCCGCTCCCTGATTCTCTATAACGTCCAACGCATCGAGAGTCCCCTGAACCGACCCAAACAATGCAAACGGCGTACCGCCGTGGAAAATGAGATCGCCTGTGAAAAGAACTCCGCGGTCTGGCAGCCATGCGAGAACATCGCCGTCGGTGTGGGCGACGAAACCCAAGTCAAACAAGTCGATGGTGAGATCGTCTAGATGAATGCTTGTAGCGCCTTCGAACGTGATGTCGGGGGCACGAAACTCAAGATCACCCCATTCCACTGTGGGGAACGCAGCGCGATAGTCAGGAATTCCGGTAGCCAACATCACCTCGCGACAAGAAGTGTGGCTGATGATGGTTGCTTCGGGGAATAGGTAGTTTCCGTGAGTGTGATCAGCGTGGTGATGTGTGTTCACGAGCAATGTGACCGGCTGCGATGTCACTGACGCTATTGCATCAATGTACGCCCGGTTGCGACGCTCAGTAGAGGTGGTATCGATGCTGGCCACTCCGCTACGGCCAACGATGAATCCAGTGTTGTTGATGAACCATGTTCCGTCAGGTTGTACATAGCTAAATACGTCGGGGGCTACTTCCTCCAGTAGGCCCGGACCGAGGTTGTCATGCAAGTGGTTCGTGCTCATAAACAGAGCCTACGTGCATACACACAGGTTCTGGATCTACGCTTAAGGAATGAGTGCTAGTTCCAATCACGAACGTGACATCGACGTCTTCGGTTCAGAGTATGTGCAAGAAGCCCCGAAGGTGTGGAAGCGCCTGAGATCGGAGTGCCCCGTGGCACACACCTCACTTCATGGAGGTGGGTGGCTCCCGACCACTTACGCTGACATTTCTTCAATTGCCTACGACACTGAAAACTTCTCGTCTCGAGATGTCGGGGTAGCGGCGACCCCTGAAGGCGCCGGATTACTTGTCGCTCCTCCCATCACTTCGGATCCACCGTTTCATACGGACGCGCGCCAAATGTTGTTGCCATATTTCTCACCGAAAGCGGTTGAAGAGATGCGGGAGATAACTCGGAGTATTGCTGTGGAGTTACTCGACGCGATTGACCCATCGGATGTTGTAGATGCGGCGGAACAGTACGCGCGATATATCCCCGTGCGGGTAATCGGAGCCATGATCGGCTTGCCCGAGGATGATTGCGAAATGTTCACTAGGTGGGCGACCGACATTCTCCAAAGCCACCCTGATCACGAATGGGAACGTCTGACAACGGCGACCAAAGAAATCCTGGAGTATTTCGACCAAACCATTACCGACCGACGCGCCAATCCTCGTGACGACTTGATTAGCAAACTGCAGGCCGAGACCCTTCCCAATGGGGATCCCCTGACAGACAAACATGTTCTAGGCACATGCTTTCTTCTGCTGATCGCTGGTATCGACACAACCTGGAGTTCAATAGCTTCAAATTTGCTTCATTTGGCCACACACGATGAGGACCGCCGGCGTCTAGTAGCAGAACCTGAACTGATTCCGACAGCGGTAGAGGAATTTCTTCGTGCCTATTCCCCCGTGACCATGGCCCGTGTCGCTGCTGAGGACACAGAAATCGCTGGATGT
>JASMKJ010000446.1 GCA_030749275.1 Acidimicrobiales bacterium | reverse complement strand
CGTAGATGCTTGGCCGAAACCTGACGATGTGTTGAATGAACGCTGGCCATCGGTATGTGTCGTGATTCCCAATCACGATCGCGTCAACGAACTGCTTCAGGCAGTTGCATCTGTTGAGGCGCAGCAATACGAAGGCCAGGTACGTATCTACATTGTGTATCTGGAGCGCCCCGGCATTGACGGAGTGCTCTCAAGACTCGAGAATGTGATCGCTCTGCCTTCTACCAACGAAGAGGGTAGGAACTCACTCGCGGTGAAGCGGAATATCGCTATCGACGCCAGCACGGAAGATCTAGTCGCATTCCTGGATGATGACGATGTCTGGCACCCCCTCAAGTTGGCGGCGCAGGTTATGACTATCAACAGTGGTGACGGAATTGTCGCGGTCAGCACTCAACCCACGTACTTCTCAGGACAGCCGAGGTGGAATCGCTTGGCCGGCGGTAGGGGTTACCGTGATTGCACCAGGCGTCGCTTGGTAGCGGGAGGTCACGTTGGGACATCTTCCTTGCTGATTGACGGGCCTACCGCCCGTCGACTCCGATTTGATGAGCGCCCCGAGTGGTTTGGTGTCTCTGATTTCGACTTCAAGATCCGCTTGAGCCACCTCGGTCCGATTCGTGGGCTCAAGGGGAAGTACACGGCCTACCGTGCTGACAACGCTTCTATCTCCGCTTCTATCGACGTCGAGGGGAAGCGGCTGTTCGCTTTGCGTGTTGTGAGCGTGCTAGCCGCTTCTGCGGAGCGGAGTCCGTCGGGACTAGCCGAACGACTGTCTGGTCTCCGACAGCTTATTGTCTTGACCTTCGGCGGCTACGGCCCTGTCAGGGGTTTCCATGGCGGCAAGGATGCGGAGACAGAGGAGTTTCTGGATCGGATTCTCGATGGCCGATTGTTCAGACGATTGGACCATTCCGTCAGTTTGGTGGTGAAAACGGGTTGGCGGCGAGGCTGGACGGCACGTCCTGTACGACTCGTCATGCATGCTCTGAGGGTGACCGGCAAACGGCTAGTGAGGCTGGCCCGCTCTGCGCGTC
>JASMKJ010000445.1 GCA_030749275.1 Acidimicrobiales bacterium | reverse complement strand
ATTTGGGCATTTGTCCATGCCAATTCAACCCTTACATCTAGATGCATGTCCCGCTGAGCCGATGCTTCCTGCACCCACAATCGGCCAACACACTGATGAAGTGCTCAACGAATCTCATCAACCGGCAGTCGGATCTGGCCAAGGTGGCCCACCCTTGGCAGGAACCTTGGCGATCGATTTGGCCTCCTTCATCGCGGGGCCCGTCATCACCCGCCATTTAGCGATGCTTGGATCTGAAGTAGTGAAGGTCGAGCCCCCCGATGCCGATCCGTTCCGAAGCTTTAGTCCCATGTTCAACGGCTGGAATCAAGGGAAGAGGGGAATCACCCTCGACTTAAAGCATCCAGCAGATAGAGAATTCCTCTACAAAATGGTCCGCTCCTCTGACGTCGTTGTCGAGAATTTTCGTCCCGGAGTCGCCGAAAGACTCGGCTGCTCGTCTCAAGACCTACGCGAAGTTCGTGACGATGTGGTCCTGGTCAAAAGCCCTGGTTATGGTGCCGATGACTCTCGCGCCGATCAGCCAGCATTCGATCCGTTACTCCAAGCGCTTGGAGGCATGATGGCAGCTCAAGGAGGCGATGATGACCCCGTCTTCCTGACCGTACCGGTGCACGATGCCGCAACACCCGTTATCGCTGCGTTTGGAGTGGTCACGGCCCTTTATCACCGACTCACCACTGGCAAAACCCAGACTGTTCACACGTCACTGGTCCAAACGACAACAGCTGCTCAGGTCGCGGAATTTGTCAACTATGAGGAGAGACCAACACCAGTTCTTGGAGGCTTTGACCACAAAGGCCCCGATGAAACTCACCGATACATAGAGGAAAACGAAAACTGGTTCTGGTCTGATGACCAGGGCCAAACTCCTGTCGAGACCAGAGGGTTTGTTGGCAGTCCATTAGCACTCGCCAACGATTTAGTCTGCGAGCATCCCGATTCACCAGGGTGGGGCCCATTGACTCAAGTCGGACAGTTGATCAAGGGAGCCGGACCACACCCGAATCGAGCACCCCACCTGAATGAACATGAAGGCGAACTCAGAGCCGAATTCAAGTAGCGGTCAACGGCGTTATTCGACGCGAGTGACTTTAGCAACGGGCGCGTTTTCGACATCAACCCAGCCTGAAAGCAATCCGGAGGTGTATCCACCATCGACCACGAGGTGATGCCCATTAACCCACCCAGACTCTCCAATTGCCAACCATTCAATCGCCTGGGCTATTTCGTCTGCTTTTGCAGCACGCCCTGAGTGACTCAAGACCCAATCGATTCGATCATCACCAATTTGTTCCCGGAAGGTGGGTAGTAGTGGTGTCTCAACAGGTCCCGGGCTGAGCACATTGCAACGAATCCCTGTGCCCCGAAGTTCACCGGCGTGCAACATGCTCCAAACAATGACAGCCTCTTTCGAAAAGGTGTACGGATCGACCCCAATCGACTTGTTGCGGTCATTCCACCATTCGCGAGCATCGCTGTTGCTGAGCTCAAGCAAAGAACGATAAATCCCCACGCGTTCTTGCCAACCATTTCCAGAGATTGAGCCGATGTTGACGATGCTGCTGCCAGATCTCAAATGGGGGACTAACGAACGACTCAACTGTCTAACCGCCAAGACATTCACGTCTAAAACCTTCATTGCCGGTTCGGTTCCCGGAATGCCAGCGACGTTGATCAAGGAGGAAACCGATTGAAGGTCGAAATCGTCTAGGAGATCCTCAAGGAGTTCGTTAATTTCGTTCTCATTGCCAAGGTCGCATACAAAGTGTTCTTCAACTTCAAGATCCGATGGCTGCTCACCGATATCAATAGTGATTAAAGACCGGCCTGCTGATCGCAGCCGCCGACATACTGCGTGGCCGATACCCGAAGACGCGCCAGTGACAATTACGGTGCCTTCTGGAATGCTCGGGTTAGGCATCGTGTCACGCTACTCCGGTCTGAGGATCGCCGAAAGCAATTGAGCCAGATACGGGAACCCTTACCTAAGGCAAGGTAGTCAACTCCTGTCGCCGTTGAGGATCACGCTGTTGAGGCGTAGCATCTTTGTCTAACGACTGAGAGAAAGCATCATGGTTGAACCGGATTACCTGAAATTCGACACACTGTCTCTGCATGCAGGTCAAGAGCCAGACCCAACTACTGGGTCTCGCGGAGTGCCTATCTATCAGACCACGTCATACAGTTTCGTCGACACGGAACAGGCTGCTGGGCTTTTCAACCTGGAGCAACCAGGTCACATTTACAGCCGCATTTCAAATCCCACGGTCGCTGTTTTGGAAGAACGTCTCGCAGCGCTCGAGGGCGGGGTGGGTGCAGTATGTACGGCAAGTGGAATGGCTGCCTTTCATTTGGCGTGCGCAACAATCATGAGCGCGGGGAACCATGTGGTCGCCAGTCGCAATATTTATGGTGGTTCACACAACATGTTGAACTTGACGATGCCCCGCTTCGGTATCACAACCACATTCGTGGATCCGCGCGATTTGGATGCTTGGCGGGCGGCAATCACACCTGACACTCGGGTTCTATTTGCTGAAACTCTCGGAAATCCAGGAATCGAAGTTCTCGACGTTCCCGCCGTAGCGGAAATAGCTCATGATCACGGCATCCCGCTTATGGTGGATGCGACGTTCACGACTCCTTATTTGATGAGGCCGATCGAGTTAGGCGCCGACATCGTGATGCATTCGGTCACAAAGTTCCTAGGGGGCCACGGAATTGCGCTTGGTGGCGTGATTGTTGACGGGGGTCGCTTCGACTGGGCGGCCAACGACAAGTTTCCGACGTTGTCGCAGCCTTATGACGGCTACCACGGCATTACTTTTTCGGAGGAATACGGTCATCAAGCTTTATCGATGCGTGCACGAGCCGAAGGACTTCGCGACTTCGGAGCTGCGATGAGTCCCGCAAACGCATTTCACTTACTTCAGGGAGTGGAGACTTTGCCCCTTAGGATGCGCCGCCACGTTGAAAACACTCATGCCGTCATCGACTTTCTCCAAGACAACGAGGCTGTCTCTTGGGTAAGCCACCCTTCGGTTTCTAGCCACCCCGACCACGAATTAGCAAAGTCGCTGTTACCCAAGGGCGCTGGGGCGATTTTTTCTTTCGGAATCTCTGGAGGGCGAGACGCCGGCCGGAGGTTTATTGAAAGTGTCAAACTCGCATCGCATGTAGCGAATGTTGGTGACGCCAAAACGCTGGTCATCCATCCGGCCTCAACGACCCACCAGCAGTTGAGCGCTGAAGACTTGACTGCATCTGGAGTCGGTGAAGATCTCATTCGGCTTTCGGTGGGCCTAGAAGACCCCTCGGACATCATTTCCGACCTGGCCCGGGCGCTTCGCGCCTCACAGAAGGGTTAGCCATGCAAATTCAATGTCGAGAGGTCCCAGTCAACATCGCGACGGGGGGAGTTCAATTAGACACGAGCCTTCCACCAGTAGTGCTTGTCCACGGTGCCGGCATGGATCGCACCGTATGGAGTCAACAAACCCGATACTTAGCGCATCACGGATTCGCCCCAATGGCGGTAGATCTACCAGGCCATGGCGAATCAACAGGACCGCTCATTTCCACCATCGCAGAGATGGCCGACTGGGTAGCCGAATTCGTCGAAACGATTGAGGTAGGTCCAGTCCGGCTAGTCGGGCATTCAATGGGCAGTTTGATCTCTCTAGAAGTCGCGGCTCGTTACCCTCATCTAACCGAACGCATCATTTTGATGGGCGCTGCCGCCTCTATGCCGGTACATCCCGACCTTCTGGGCGCAGCAGAACGCAACGAAATCTTGGCCCCTCAGCTAATGACATCGTGGGCTCACGGAAACCGAGCACATGTAGCAGGTAACCCGACACCCGGACTCTGGATGCGGAGCGGATGTCAAGCACTCCTCGAACGGGCAGCCGAAGGTGTCATATACAACGACCTAGCAGCTTGTAATGCTTATGAGGCCGGCGATATAGCGGGTCGTATCGAATGCCCCGTGACTGTGATAGTTGGTAGCGAAGACAAAATGACTCCACCGAAAGCGACTACGCAGCTGGTAGCCGGGCTTTCTGAAGTTGAATTGCAGCATTTGGAGGGGATCGGCCACATGATGATGATTGAAGCCCCCGATCAGATCAGGGTGCTGTTGCTTAAGGCTTTGCTGTAACTCGGGGCGACAAGAGTCGCCGAAAAGTGCCATGATCAGACAAACCTCAATGACGAAAAGGGGGAGGTATGGCAGTTGAACGTTTCCCAGTTGAAGCCTCGCACATCTTGATGTTCGCCCGGTCGATTGGAGATTCAAACCTCATATATTCAGATGAGTCGCATGCCGCGAACACAGAGGTGGGGTCGATAATTGCTCCACCGACGTTTGCGCAAGCGAGCGCACAGTTCGACCCTGACTATTTCCTACGACCCAAAGACGGCCAAAAATGGTTCGGTAGTGGAGGGACTGCTTCAGGAACACTGGTGAAGGATAAAGGTGATGAAGCCGATGACTCTGACGATGAGAAGTCCGGCTCCTCAGCTGGAGGGCTCCACGCAGAGCAACACTTCACTTATCACCGACACCTAAAGCCAGGGGACGTGCTTAGCGGCGAGACCAAACCAGGTGAGAGTTGGGAAAAAGAATCGAAGCGCGCTGGTGTTCTCAAATTCAGCGAAAGCATCACTGAATACCGCGACCAAAACGGCGACCTTGTTGTGACCGCGCGGAGCGTGGGCGTTGTGACTGAAAAAGTAATCGAGCAGTAGGAGTTGGCAATGGGATTAAGTGCAAATGAACTCA
>JASMKJ010000444.1 GCA_030749275.1 Acidimicrobiales bacterium | reverse complement strand
GAAGCGGAGTTGCAAGATCCAGAACTGAGCCAGGCATATACGCGCGCGTATAACCGTTGGGTAGTCGACTTTTGTCGAGACAGCGGAGGGCGACTCGTCCCTTCTGCCCATCTGTCGCTAAGCGATCCTGAAGCGGCAGCTGTCGAACTCCGGCGAGCCGTCAACGATGGTGCCAAAGGCTGCTACGTTGCCCCATTTACCCACAACGCCACTCCCCTAGGTCACCCAGACAACGATGTTGTCTTCGAAACGGCCCAAGAACTTGACGTGCCGTTCGCCATCCACCCAACTTTCGAGCCCCAGTGGACAAAGGGGGGCCGCATGGGCGTTTGGGAAAACGTCAAGCAGTTGCGCCTGACCGCGTCAGTAACCGCTTCCGATGGCGTCCGACATCAATTCACAACCATGTTCGATTACGGGGTCTTCGACAAATTCCCGCAACTCAAAGTATTAGTTCTCGAGTCAGGTGGAGGCTGGATTGGTTATTGGCTGGATCGCATTGACGCCGTGTACGCTCACACATTCGTTGGAACTCGAGTACCTCTTGAATTGAAGCCCAGCGAATACTTCATGCGGCAGGTCTGGATCAGTTGTGACCCTGACGAGCGGACTATTCCGTCTTTGGCTCAACGTTTCGGTTACGACCGATTCATGTGGGCATCAGACTTTCCTCACGCAGATCACACCCCTGAATACGTACACGATCTCAACGAACTGGTTGCAATGTTCCCTGAACAACATCGCCGTGCCTTTATCGGCGACAATACTCGGACCCTATTTGGGCTCTAGGAACTGGCTTAATCACACGAGATAATTAGAACCCCTGATCGTGCTTTTGGAAAGAAATAGGTCGACTTCGGTGGCATGACAAGCTCCGCATCAGCGACATTGAAGACGTCTTCAAGCTCAGCGGGTGCCAACCGGATAGTCACCGGGCTACGAGAAATTCCCGCTCCTGACGGGCGATAGGTAAGTCTGGGATCATCGGCTTCTTGGATACCAAATAGCTCCGGGAGCACGGTCGCATGAACAAACTCCGAGTCCAAACCCGCGGGTTCCTTGCGTTCCGCCCAAAACCAGTCGTCTCCGAAGCGGAACCTCAGGACCCCTTTGTCTACCGGTTTCGTAGATTCCGACTCTGAGGATCCACGGACCTCACACCACCTGGTGAGCGCATCGATAGTCTTTCGGGGCAAGAATTCAATCTCATCGATATCGCGATCAAAACTTCCAATACACAGTTCCGAGGGCGGTACATAGGCGACAAGAATTTGACCGAAATTCGCTTCACGCGCTGCGGCGATTCGGTGGTGCCCATCGATGATGTAAAGAGTTTCGGGATCCACTGCAAAGTCGGAATTGATTCCCCACAGAGTTATTTCCGTGCCGTCGGTTGCCTTAAAACTGGTGACAAGTTCCGTCGCTTCTGATTCTTCTAACAACCGGAGATCCAACTCGTCAGAACGCGAGGTGATTACGACCGGGCTCGACATCGACTGCACTTGCCTGAAGTGCGCCGCTAGGGCTTGAACTCGGCCGGGGTGAACAGCTTCGTGCGGTCGCGGTTTAACTTCTGCCAGATTGATCGCCCCAACAATGGATCTTTGCGTCACCCCTTCAGCCTCGATTTTCTGGAGAAAAAATCGCCGCTGGTTTTGGTCGACGTATGCGCCCGCTGAAATCAAATCACCCAAAGCCGAATTGCCTTCATTGGCGAGGCGGAGGTGTTCCGTCGGATGTTCATGACTTGCGTCCGCCGACCTGGTGACGTGCAGAAAAGAGTGAGGGTGTTGCTCCAGATGTAGCGCTCGCTCCTCGGAGGTTAAGGAGTCGTAGGGCGGTGGCACGACGGCGGGGGCCCAACTCGAGTCAACAATCGCGGCCGTAATCGGTCGTATCACCTCATCCTCCCCCTCTCGCAGCAAGTTGAAACTAGTCCAGGTTACGTACGGTCGGAAAGCCTAGATGTGTCCATGTAACCACTATCAGTGAGATAGACCCACAAATAGTGACGACGTTGCCAGCTCCGATCGAAGATGCCGCCCATCCAAGTCCCAACGCCCCAAGGGGCATCAAACCTGCTTGAACCAATAAGTACAGGGCCATAACTCTCCCCATGAGGTCCTTGGGAGTATTCGATTGGATGAGTCCTTGGTTCATTGTTATGTAAAAGCCCCCCGCAAGGCCCATGAGAAAAAACAGAGGAATCAGAACGCGAAAAGAGGAGGCTTGGCCCATACACACAACAATCGCGGAGCCGCACATCATCGCCCGCTGGAATTTTCCACCTTTCCGCTTCATGTCGCCCTTGCGCATGACGATGACAGAGGTGATAGCGATACCCAGTGCCATGACGGCCAAGAGGTAGGCCATGTCGCCGCTGTCACGGAGAAGTTCTTCTTTTAGTTTCGCCTGCATCGTCACCATGACCGCGGTGTTGACACTGACCGCTGCAACAGCGAGCAACAAAAACAAGACTCGCAATCTGATGTCACTCATGACATGTCGAAGAGCTGAGGCGGCTTCTTGTAGCAGGCGGCGTCTCGGTGCTTCTTTAACCTTGGGCGTTCGCATGCGTCGAACCACCAGTAACCCCAGGACCAGCATGATGACCTGCACTCCATAAACGCCTTCAAAGTCATACAGGTCACCGGCAATCTTGACCAAGGGTGCCGAGAGAATCATGCTGGTAGTCATCGCTAAAGCGTTTAAGGCCACCGCGTTCATCAACAGGCGGTCAGGGACCAGTAGCGGGATCAACGCTTGTCGCACCGGCTGCCCGAAAGCTTGGGCGATCCCCGAAAAGACAGACAGAGCCAGAACCCACGGGTAGTTGAGTCGCCCCATGATCAATAAGAGCAGCGTCGCCGCGACGACAACCAGAAAACCCAACTGACTTCGCACCAACAAAACCCGGCCGTTGACTCGGTCAGCAAGCGCACCCGCCTGCATGACAATGAACGCCATCGGAATTCCAAGCATGAAAACTGCCAAGCCCTGGCGAGTCTCATTTCCCCCGAAACCGTCGAGGACAAGCCATCCAACCGCGAAGCGTTGGGCATTACCCACAAACATGTATATGAGGTTGTTTAGCCAGAGACGTTTGTAATCGGGAACGGACAGCGCATTCTTTATTTCATGCCCGGCGACGTCGTCTGACTCGTCGCTCACGTCGGAATCACTCACTTGGGGATTCTGCTGCAAATGGGGCGCCCAGACCTCATTGGCGACAATCTCTTTGTTAACCGTTTCATCTCAGATGCGCCGGTCTCGGGTCACTGAGACGCCCCAAAGGTGACTGGGCTCGCAGTCCACCATCAACCACTATGGCCTCCCCGGTCACAAATGAGGACTCATCGCTGGCGAGCCACAGGGCTGCGCTAGCTATCTCCTCGGGGCGACCTAGACGACCTATCGCATGCGCATTCAAGTTCCTCTCAAGAGCTACCGGATCCTGCATCATTCGTTGAACTGGCGGAGTCTCGATTGTCCCCGGACACACGGCATTGACCCGGATTCCATCCGCCGCGTGATCGGTACTCATCGCCCGTGTCAGATTTATGACTGCCGCTTTACTGGCAGCGTACGCAACAGCCCCCCCGTCGCCGTGAAGTCCAGAGATCGACGCTGTGTTAATGATCGATCCGCCACCCGAGGAAAGCATGACGGGTATCGCGAATTTTCCACCGAGATAAACGGATCGCACGTTCACTCCCATGACTAGGTCCCAATCAGCTACGTCGAGTTCCAGCACAGTGCCTGGCCGCAGCGTGCCTGCGTTGTTAAACATGACGTCGAGGCGTCCAAAATGCGTAACGGTGGCATCAACTAGCGCCGCAACAGAGTCAGCCTCCGAAACGTCAACCTTTACCGCCAATGCATGGCCTTGGTTTTCATTGATTTCGGACGCGACAGTTTCAGCTTTCGCTAGCCGAGTATCGGCTACAACAACTGTTGCTCCCTCCCGCGCAAATCGTCTCGAAGTGGCTTCACCTATTCCAGATCCCCCTCCCGTCACTATCGCTACTTTGTTGTTTAAGAGCATTGAGCCATCCCCCAGAAGTTAAGACGGCGCGAACTTAGCGGCAGTAAGGTCTTCCCGCGAGAAATTACAACTGGAGACAGCCATGGCAAGCACGGAATATCACCGAATAAGAACGATTATTGCTTCCCGGCGCAACACAAGTGATCGACCGGTGAACCTTGAAAAGTTCAGGGCAAACATCGAGGCCACCGCTCGGGATCTCCCAACGGGCGTGACTGGGTCGATGGTGGACGCCGGAGGTGTGCCCGCTGAGCTGCAAGTAACAAACGACTCCAGCAAGAAGCATCTCGTCATCTACTTTCACGGCGGAGGGTATATAGGAGGGTCAATCGCCACCCACCGAAATCTGACTGGTCACCTAGCCCTGCAATCAAATTTGAGTGTCTTATCGGTCGAATACCGCCTGGCACCCGAACATCCCCACCCCGCTGCGGTCGAGGACGCCATCACGACTTATCAATGGGCATTATCTGAGGGATACCAGGCTGACGACATCGTGTTGGCTGGTGATTCAGCGGGCGGCGGTCTTACCGCCGGTTGTCTGGTGGCTCTACGAGACAAACGGTTGCCCCTGCCAGCAGCGGGGATTTTGATCTCCCCTTGGTTGGACATGTCTCTGAGCGGGGAGAGCATGATCACTAACGAGGACAACGACTCTTCTATTTCGGCTAGGTCAATGCCAAGGACCAGAGAACTCTTTGTGACGGAAGAACAATTCGGCGATCCTCTCGCTTCTCCCCTTGACGCTGATTTGGTCGGGCTACCACCACTTTTGATTCAAGTAGGTGATGAAGAGGTTCTTTTGTCCGACAGTCAAAGGTTCGCAGACAAAGCGGACGCTGCTGGCGTAGCAGTCGAGTTGCAAATATGGCCTGAGATGTTTCACGTTTGGCATGCATGCGTCGGCTTGTTCGA
>JASMKJ010000443.1 GCA_030749275.1 Acidimicrobiales bacterium | reverse complement strand
TCTGACAGTGTCAACAAAGCACCCTGGTCCTAAAGGGTTCACAATGCCGAAGAACTAATCGATCCATAGGATGAACTAACAATCATGAAAACAGAGGACACACGAGCGCTTATCGAACGCTATTACGAAGCCCTTACCAGTGCCGATGTTCCTGGGATCAAGGAGTGTCTGGCTGAGGACATTGTTTGGCAGCTGCCCTTGAGTGTCGCTAACGGCGAGGGTTTCGCTGTTCGAACCGACAGCGAGGGCAAGGTGTCTGGTGAACAAGTGCTGCTGGAGCTTGGGGGCGACACAGTGAAAAAGTCGTTTGATATTTCTAAGCCGTTCGCTCTTGATGTCAGAGGCATGATTGTCGAAGGTAATAAAGCGGTTGTGCAACAACGAATCACGGCGACAGCGAGGGCTACTGGTCGGCCTTATGACAACCAATATTGCTGGATATACACCTGTGAAGACGGGGTGATTGTCCACATGGAGGAATACACCGACAGTCTCGGGGCCGACCTTTCCATGAATCCGAATCGCTGATTAGATTGAGACAAGATATCTAGTGTCGTGTCGCTACGCGTTTAGCTAGAGTCCACTCACCACTAAATCCTTAGAAAGGTGGATGTTGTGTCCTACATGGTTTTTTCGGTTGGGTCTGCAGACATGAGTCATATCGGCACCTTGGCTCCCTTGGTGAAAGAAAAGTTGACGGCGCTGGGTGCTTCGCGGGTTTCTTCTTCGTTGATTCTCACAGGTGAGCTTGCGGGTGCAGGTATTGCTACGTCGAGTTGGGATTCGGTTGATGCGAGCATCGCGGGAAGAGCAGCTCTCTATGCCGACCCTGAAGCACAGTCCGCGTTCGGTGCTGCGAGTTGGTCGCCGATAATGCTTAATGTCGGGCAAGTCCTTCACGAACGCGGAAATGGAGAAGGTGCGTATTCAATAGGTGTCGCTGCTGTGTCAGAGAACCACGACCCTGCTCTGAACGAGCAATTAACTGATCTGGTGTGGGGTGTTGCGTCGAATCATGGTGTGAACGGAATGCGCAGCATCCGAGCCGTCGCTGCCGGGGACCAAACCGGCTCCTATATGAATATCTTCTACACGGACTCCGTGGACGGTTACTTGGCGGCTTCCGCCGAGCTTTCTCAGAACGCCGAATTTGTCGGATTCATGGCTGACAATGGCGGTCGAATTACGAACCGCACGGTCAGTCGAACAATGGGCTGATTGTCAGCGTTTCCGCCCAAGATTATTTATTCGTTTCGGCCGCCCTTCGGGGCGGCCGTTCGCTGTGTTCGGTACCGAGCGTTTTCCTCTCAGGAGATGGGGTTCTTTTCTTGGATTGTCCCATGAAAGTCAGAACTAACATTTTGGTTAGTTGCCAATCCCTGCAGTGTTGCACACGGACACCGGTCAGAGGCCTAAACCTAGAAAGCGATCAGGGTGTCCGTTTAGCCTAAGATTTACTGGATCTAGTCAGTAGCTTGCGAACCGTTTGGAGGTAGGCGTTGGACCCACTTGTTGATGCCGAATGGGTGTCGGAGAACTTGTCGGACCCGTCACTCAGAATCTTGGAGTGTTCGGTTGCGCTGACGCCGGGAAGCACCACACCTTCATCCATGCGCGAGCAATGGGCGGACGGGCATATCCCGAATTCTGATTATGTTGACCTGATACACGATCTCAGCGATCCTCAAAGTGATCTGCGATTCACGATGCCCACTGCGAGCCGTTTTGGTAAGGCCATGGAGTCTTTAGGTGTTGGAGAGGGGACAAGGGTTGTCCTGTACGATCGACGGTTCACCATGTGGGCGACTCGGGTGTGGTGGATGTTGAAGGCCTTTGGCTTCGATGATTGCGCGGTGCTCGATGGAGGCTGGAAGTCATGGAAGTCGGCTGGCTTTCCGATTGACACGGGTCCGGCGCCTTCTCGGCCTGAGGTCAACTTTGTGGGCGCGCCCCGAATGGGGTTATTTGCCGATCTCAACAGAATGCAAGATGCTTTGGGTGATGGCACTTGTGTTATCAACGCATTGTCTCCCGGTAATCACGATGGCAGCGAAGCGGATTACGGCCGACCTGGGCACCTCCCGGGTGCCTCCAATGTTTATGCCTTACATCTTCTAGATCGGGACACTCAGTGTTACCTGCCGTTAGACCAACTCAAAGCGCTCTTCGGCGAGATCGCTTCCGAAGATAAGCCGGTTGTTGCCTATTGTGGTGGTGGAATAGCCGCCACCTCAGATGCGTTTGTGCTGAAGGCTCTACTTGGTTATGACGATGTAGCGGTTTATGACGGCTCCCTCAGTGAGTGGCTACTTGACCCAGATCGGCCACTGGAGATTTAGGTTGCGTGTCGTTCAGTAGAGGACTGATCGTTCTCGACCCAACAGGTGTTGCCTCTATTTGGTTCCCTTGATTGCGTTGGCGAACCCAGTG
>JASMKJ010000442.1 GCA_030749275.1 Acidimicrobiales bacterium | reverse complement strand
AGACAAGCTTCAACTCAATCCAATATCAGCTACTGGAAACCTCAGGAAAGCGTTAACCGCTAGCCTGATCGTGACGTTCTGGATGCATGCTCAGATCGGATTCATGAACCGGCTGGCCAGGCTGTTTCTGATGGCTGTTTGGTAAGTCCAAAGATTAGGGAGGCGACCGTGGTTTCGCGAGAACCTATCGGCAGGCCGTTTGTGGCATCACTGATTGGTTTTGGCTATTGGGGCCCCAACCTTGCTCGGAATCTCTCCGTGAGCCGCGATTTCAATCTCAAATACATTAGTGATGTCTCCAGCGACCGGCTCGAGTCTGCCAGACACCTCTATGGAACGACTGTCTGCTTGAAAGACCCCGTTGCAACATTCTCTGATCCTGAGGTCGACGTAGTGCTGGTCGCAACCCCAGCATCAACCCACTTTGAGTTGTGTCGGGAGGCACTAGAGCACGGAAAACATGTCCTTGTTGAGAAACCCCTGACGCTTGATTCCATTTCGTCCCAGGCTCTTGTGCAGTTGGCGAAACGCCGTGGTCTCATTCTCGCCGTAGACCACACTTTCGTATTTACTGGCGCTGTAAGAAAGCTGCGTGAGTTGGTTGCATGCGGTGAACTCGGGGTGCTCAGGTATTTCGATTCCATTCGTGTGAATCTTGGGGTAGTTCAACCTGACATTGATGTGTTGTGGGATTTGGCAGTCCACGATCTCTCGATACTTCAGTTTGTAACCGACCGGGTCCCAGTTGCGGTGTCTGCGACGGGAAGTGCGCACAAGCCGTCAACTCAGATGAGTACTGCCTACATGACATTGTTTTATGATGACGACTTCATTGCGCACATAGGAACGTCTTGGATGTCGCCTGTCAAGGTCCGCCGGTCCCTGCTCGCTGGATCCCGCCAAATGGTCGTCTACGATGATCAGGATGTAGGGCAGCAGGTAAAGTTGTTTGACTCCGGCATTGAGACCTCGTCGCCTCCGGTTGTCGATCATGGCAGGTTGGTTCAGACACGTGTTGGCGACATGCTCGCGCCTAAGGTCGACACACGTGAAGCTCTAACCGTCGAACTCGAACACCTTGCGGCCTGTCTGCGAGGTGAGGAGGAACTCATCGTTCCGGGGGAGTCCGGACTCGACATTGTTTGTGTGCTTGAAGCCGCAACCAGGTCACTGGATCAGCATGGTTCTCCCTCCCAAGTTGGAGGCAGAGGTGCATGATCAGGTTTTCCAACCTGCAGTCTGAACACGCCGAGATTCGAGATGATCTTGACCGGGCCATCTCCAGAGTCATCGACTCAGGCCGGTTCGTGCTTGGTCCGGAGGTCGAGCGGTTCGAGCGGGCGTTTGCCGACTACTGCGGGTCGGAGTACGCGGTTGCTGTTAATTCGGGCACATCGGCACTTCATCTGGCACTCTTGGCCGCGGGTGTTGAGGCTGGCGATGAGGTAATCACTGTTTCGATGACCTTCACTGCCACTGTGGCAGCTGTGGTCTTGGCCGGGGCAGTACCAGTGATGGTTGATGTGAACCCAGAGCACTGGACGATGGACGTGTCCAAGATCGAAGCGGCACTCACAGAAAGGACCGCAGCGATTCTCCCGGTTCACCTTCATGGCTTGATGGCCGATATGAGCGGCATCAGAAAGGTCGCTGACAAGCATGGACTTGTCGTAATAGAAGATGCTGCCCAGGCACATGGCTCAGAGCGAGACGGACATGTCGTAGGTTCACTGAGTGATGTAGCTACCTACAGTTTCTACCCGGGGAAGAACCTCGGTGCTCTGGGCGAGGGTGGCGCGCTTACAACTGACGATGGAGATCTGGCCGAGTTGCTTCGACTCCTTCGAGACTGGGGAGCGAGAGAGAGATACTGCCCCGAACTTCGTGGCTTTAACTATCGAATGGACGCTATTCAGGGTGCTGTACTTTCAGAGAAACTGACCCATCTTGACCGGTGGCTTGATGCCCGACGAAGGGTTGCCCGCGCCTACGACGAATCGCTTTCTTTGCCTCCCCATCTTCGAGCGACCGAACCGCCTTCGTCGCGTCACACCTACCATGTTTATGCGGTGCGCGTGAGACAAAGGGATCTTGCAATAGCGTCTCTGACAGAAGCTGGCATTGAGTACGGCATTCACTATCCGGTACCTGTCCACCTGCAACCCGCTTATAGGGAACTCGGAACTGGAGTCGGTTCACTGCCTGTTTCGGAGCAGTTGGCCAATGAGTTCCTGTCCCTGCCTATTCACTCAGGTCTCTCAGATGGCGACGTCAATCAGATAGTTGGGGCCTTGGACCGTTCGTACTCTGGTAGATCGGGCTGAGAGAAAGGAATGTCGCCAAACAGGTTTTGCTATGCCACTTCTGGTGCCCTCAACTGGATGTTGGCCCTCAGAGCCGACATCGTTATCTATGACGATTGGAGGTCTTAAGAATGAGGCTGCTTTTCGTGACCCAATCTCTTGATGTTGGTGGCATCGAGACCAGCCTCTGTCGGCTGACTATTGATTTGACTCGAAGGGGTCACGCCGTAACCGTTGCGTCTCGGGTTGGAGTTCTTTCCGAGGCGGTAAGGTCCGCTGGCGGTAGGACGGTGGCGTTGAGCCTGAGCCTTGGTTCACCCTTGCGAGTGCTCAGAGACATTCTTTGTCTCCGCCGGATGGTGCTGAACGAGGCTGATGTTGTTCACGTGTTCGCAGCAAAGGCGGCGGTTCTTCTCTGGATGGCAACGCGGTCTATGCCTCGGTCGCGAAGACCACTGATTGTTTCCAGCCTTATGGGCCTTCAGGCATCCCCCGAGGAGCCGGAATGGAAGAAGAGGCTCCGGGCCTCCTTAACGCTTGTTGGAGCGGATCTTGTAGTAGTCACGTCGCCAGCCATTGGGGAAATGATCGCTGGCCTTCGAAGAACGCCTCGACAGAAGGTTGAGGCATCGGTTGTCGGAGTTGATGTGCCTGAGGCCTTACAGCCAGAACGTGTGTTGGCACTTCGGTCGTCACTTGGGCTGAATCGTAATGACAGAGTGGTCGTGACGATCGGCCGACTGGATCCAGGGAAGAGCCACGAGCTATTCATTCACTGTGCCGCAGTTGTTGCGTCAAGAATTCCCGGCGTCTACTTCCTTGTGGTAGGTGGTGGGGCTCTTGAGTCTGAATTGAAGAGCCTTGTTGAAACTCTTGGTGTGGCTGATCGTGTACACCTGTTGGGCGAGCGAATCGACGCGACGGATCTGCTTTCAATTGCTGATGTATGTGTTAGGCCTGGAGTCGTTGATGGATTCGTAGGGGTCACTGTGCTAGAGGCTCAGGCGCAGAAAGTACCGGTGGTCAGTTTCGACACGCTGGATGTGCGACCCGCCGTCACAGATGGTGTTAGTGGGATACTCGTGCCTCCCGGCGACGTAGATGGGTTGGCAGAAGCGATTGTCAGGTTACTAGACAAGCCGGACCTCGCTGAGAGGATTGGCTTGGCGGGCCATAGTCATTTCATGAAGCGGTATTGGATCGATTCTGTCGTCTCCAACCTCCTTGAGATTTACGCCTCAGCCAATGGGGACCAGGTGGATTGAGCCCGATGGGCAATCTTCACGCTGCCCCTAGAGTCGATGTCTAGCCGCCCACGCAAGACCTTGAAAACATTGGTGCATGCAGTCGTGAACGGTTGACTGCAGGGAGTTGGCTAGTGTCGCCCTGCGACCAATTCGCGGATCTGGGAGTACAGCCAAGAATGTCAGGCAAGTTGAAGGTTGTTGGCCTTGGGTATGTGGGTCTTCCAATGGCTGTTGAGGCGTGTCGAGCGGGCTTGACGGTTACTGGTTTTGACATTTCGCCCAATGTCGTAGAGGGATTGAATACTGGGCGATCCCATGTTGACGACGTCACTGATGATGATGTACTGGCGATGCGGGGCTGCGGATTTGTCGCAACAGCGGATCCGTCCGACCTTGGTGACACCGACGTCTTCGTAATCTGCGTTCCCACTCCGCTCTCCGAGAACGGCGCCCCGGATCTCTCCGCCGTGATCGACGCGTCGAAGATGGTCGCGATAGGCCTCCGACCAGGCTGTCTGGTGGTGCTCGAGTCAACCACCTATCCCGGGACCACCTATGGGATAGTGAAGCCTCTACTGGAGTCCGGTAGTGGTCTTGTTGCAGGTGTCGATTTTTTTCTGGCCTATTCACCCGAGCGAATTGATCCGGGCAACCCTGCCTTTGGTCTGCGCAACACACCCAAGATCGTGGGGGGACTGACGCCGACGTGTACCGAGCGGGCGGTCGAGTTCTACGAGCAGATAGTCGACACCGT
>JASMKJ010000441.1 GCA_030749275.1 Acidimicrobiales bacterium | reverse complement strand
GCATTCTCGATCTGATCCCGATCTTGGTAGCCCACACCGATCACCTTGAAGCCCTACGGCGACTCTGAACTTCGTCAGCTATCGACGTCAAGTCACCTGCCCCCATCGTTAGACACAGATCACCCGGCCGAAGAATCGAATCTAGGTAACTTGCTACTTGATCTCGACCTGGAAGATATGTGACTGACGATTGGGGATGGATGTCAAGAACCGAGCGAACCAGTAAGTCACCAGTTATTCCGGGTCGCGGGGACTCTCCAGCACCGTAGATTCCGGTAAGAACTATGTGGTCTGCGTCCACAAAGGATCCTCCGAAATCTCTCCAAAGGTCGGCTGTTCTGCTGTATCGGTGGGGTTGAAAAACAGCGACAATTCTCTCCCACTCACCCGCTTTGGCCGCTGCTAAGACCGCTGACACTTCTGTTGGTAGGTGTGCATAATCATCGACATACACGACGCCGTCGTGTTCTCCTCTGAATTCGAACCTTCGAGCCACTCCCGCAAATCTGCCCAACGCTGCTGAAGTCACGTCGGGTGGCGCGCCGAGTTCGACGGCTGCAGCGAACGCCGCCGTGGCATTCAACACGTTGTGAATCCCGGGAATTGGTAGATCACATCGAGCAAATTGTTCTTGACCTCGGAAGATTGAAAAATTCGATGAATAGCGGTGGGTTTTAACGTCCCCGACTCTGTAATCCGCACCCTTGGCGGTGCCATAGGTGACACAGCCGTCCACTTGGTTTGCAATTCCCAATGCTCCTGGATCGTCTACACAAAGAACTCGGGGCCCGTTGGCCGAATCAACGAAAGTCCTAAATGCCTCCATTAGCGCGTCATAACTGCCAAAAAAATCAAGGTGATCGATTTCTACGTTGGTTACCACCGCTGCTTCAGCTCCAACTCTGAGGAATGTTCCGTCGGACTCGTCAGCCTCCACGACGAACAGATCCCCTTCGTTATTCCAAACAGCGCCTGAGCCAATGTCGTTTAGGTCTCCGCCAACGATGAAGGAGGGTTTCAGGTCTGATGCTGTCAGCACCAACGCCAACATGGACGACGTAGTCGTCTTGCCATGGGTCCCCGCCACCGCAACTGTGCGCTTATTTGCACAAATAGCTTGAAGTATTTCCGCTCGACTCAACACCGGACGGCCTGACTCTCGTGCCGCGAGGATCTCTATATTGGAGTCCGGTACTGCAGTAGATCTGCACACAATGGCAGCATTTCCAATGTTCTCCGATCGGTGACCGACCTCGATTCTGGCTCCCATAGTACGAAGTCTGTTGACGCCGACTGATTCACGAAGGTCACTGCCGCTCACTGAATGTCCCATCGACAGGAGGACCGCTGCAATGGCGTTCATCCCGGCGCCACCGGCGCCCACCACATGAACAGAAGTGTGAGTAGCCAGCGAAATTCGGGGTGGGTCAGGCGAGTTCAACATTCCTCGTCTTTTGGATCGGCGATCGGCAACTTTAGGAATGAATGCTTTAACACAAGGTCGGCCACTTTCTGGGTTGCGTCGGGGTGTCCGACGCTTCTTTGGCGTCGTTCTTGATCTGGATCTACTGACCCTGTGAATCTTTCCAGCATCTGATTGATCTCTTTGTTGAATCTCGCCCCATCGAATTCAGCGTCTTCCACGATTGTTGCTAGGCCTAAGTCAACTAGGTGCTCTGCGTTTCGAAGCTGATGATTATTTGGCGCGTT
>JASMKJ010000440.1 GCA_030749275.1 Acidimicrobiales bacterium | reverse complement strand
GAAATCGCCACATCAGTGCCTCGCTCCACCCGCCATGGCTAATTGGCCTCTGGTCACTGCCCCTACGATTGGCCTTGCCACAACCGTCGCCAAATCGGCTCTGAGGGCGCGTAGTTCGCGCACCACGGACCCATCGCCGCCCCCCCTATTAGCCCTTTGCTGTGCGGGAGTCTCGACTGTTACGCGCTCCCCAGGCGTTGCCATGAAACCCACGTGAGTCGAATCTGTACCACCACGCCCACCAACCATGAACGACAAACCGTGTTGGGCGTTCGCGCCCGGAGAACCGCCTGTGATGGCATTTTCTTGAGCGTTGATGAGTGCTTGTGTCGCTATTGCGGCGTGGGTGGCGTTTGCTTCAATCTGGGTCATTTCGCCTGCCGCAATTTTCGCCCAGGTCACCAGTTGCTCGAATGTTTCAACACCAGTTTCGCCCAGACCGACAAGGCCTAGCCGGTTCAACTCAATGGATTCGAGTGTCCCGTCCATCGCATACTGTCTGAACTTCTGGGATTGGCGATCAATGGCGAGAATCTGCTCGACCCCTGTCTTTCCGAGGTGCGTGAACCCGGCTGAGACAGCGATGGAATCGAGAATCATCTTGCCCCGCATTTCATCACTGATGCCGATCATCCGTGTTGCTTTGTTCCGATATTCAACAGCAAGATTCTTGATTCCTTCCCGTTGGAGTTCCACTGCAGTCGTACCTTCTAGGACCGCTTGTCTGGCTTCAATGAAAGGCTTTGAAAATTCTGCTTCGGCGAGGAATTTATCGTAGTCGCTCACCCTGACAATGACGTTCCCGTATTCGTCACGGAGCTGTACTAACTGGTGCAACCCGAAGCCCTGTGATCTGTGGAAATTGTCCAAGTTGTAGATGTATTCGAGCATCGAGTCGGACATCTGCATATATGTGTCTGAACCCGTCGACCCGACTTCGTGGAAGCCTTCGATCAATTTGTCTTTGTGAAGATTCGCTTGAACGGTGGCATCTGCCATCAATGCGTTGAATTCAGCGGCATCTTCTTTGCGACGTTTGCGAATGCTCGACATCCCGAAAGCGAAGATTGCTAGCGGGACGGCAAACCCGGCCAGGTTAGTGGCAAAATTGGTGATGAATGACTTACCGGCCAGACCACCCGCTTTTGCAGAAGCAGACACCAACGGTGCCGCCGTA
>JASMKJ010000439.1 GCA_030749275.1 Acidimicrobiales bacterium | reverse complement strand
GCGAGGTAGCCGACAAGGGGGCTGATGTTCGCCGGATCATACAGATCGAAGTCTGACGGGTCTTCGGGAGCTGCGACTACTTCTTCAAGTCCAGGTGTCTGCAATGTCATGCGAGTACGAGCAATGGGTGCCAAACAGTTGACTCTTACTCCGTATCGTGCCAGTTCGCCTGCCGCCACAAGGGTCATCGCCGCTATTCCGGCTTTAGCTCCCGAATAGTTCAACTGGCCGAGGTTGCCCAACATCGCTCCGGAGGCAGTGTTGACGATTGCCGCGTCAATTTCGACACCCGCTTTGGTTTGCTCTCGCCAATACGCGGCAGCCCACCGAGTGGGACAGAAATGACCTTTCATGTGGACGTCGACCACTGCGTCCCATTCTCCTTCTGTCATGTTGACAACGACTCGATCTCGAAGAATGCCGGCATTGTTGACCAGCACGTGGAGGTCTCCAAATGCTTCCACCGCTGCGTTGACCATCCGTTGGGAGCCTTCCCAGTCGGTCACAGAGTCGTTGTTGGCTACCGCTTCGCCACCCATGTCCCGAATTTCTTGCGCTGTCTCTTCAGCCGGCCCCGTATCTTCACCTGAGCCATCGACACCGCCGCCGAGGTCATTGACGACGATCTTGGCTCCTTCGGAGGCCATGAGCAGTGCGTGTTCACGTCCGATCCCACGTCCAGCACCGGTGATGAGAACGACGCGTCCATCAAGTAAACCCATTGAGATCTCCCTATCGATCGAATTCTCTAACTCTTGCACAGCAACGACGCAGATCGCACGTCGAAAGCCGCCAATTTTCTGTTATCTAACCTGTCCACCGGGAGGGTTTTGATCCAAGCCACAGGCGAGCGGGCACAGGATGCACATCGTGTGCCAGGCCTACACGGGCAAGTGCTCTGATCACCATGTGTGTGAAGTCCACCTGACTTCGCTTAAATCCGTGACGAGAGGTGCCCGGGAATCGATGATGATTGTTGTGCCAGCCCTCCCCCAACGCCAAGATGCCGATTAGCCAGTTGTTGCGACTGTCGTCGCTTGTGTTGTGGTGACGTTTTCCCCATCGATGACAAACGGAGTTAACGGCGAAGGTGACGTGCCACAACAACACGGTGTTGATGAAAAACGCCCAGATGACGAGTTGCGGTCCGTTTGTGCTGGTCCAAGGAAAGAGCCGTCCAATGACTATTCCGAAAGAGAAGAGTCCAAACGCGGTCGCAAGGATCGGTACCCACGCATTGCGGTCCAACCAACGCAACTCCGGGTATACGGCGAGATCTGTTACATCGTCGAGATGGGTGGGATCCGCGTTGCGGCGGGTGAGCCATCCATGATGAGCGATACCGAACCCCTCGACTCTGGGTGAATGCAGGTCCCCTTTTTGATCTGACACTCTGTGATGTCGACGATGGTGAGCAACCCACCAAAGCGGTCCTCCTTGGGCGGCGCTCGTTCCTAACCATGCTCCGAGGAATTGCACGATCCGTCCGGTTTTGAAGGCGTGATGACTGAATTTTCGGTGGTAGAAGCCAGTGATCCCGATGCCTCTGAGCAGGTAGACGACGACTGACACGGCTATGGCAAACCAACTCACACCAACCATGAACACAAAGAGGCAAGCCAAGTGGACCGCTGAGTAGGGGAAGGTGAACTTGAGGAACCGCGTCAGATCGTGTCGATTCTGATCCACCGAAGCGGTTGCAACCAATGGATC
>JASMKJ010000438.1 GCA_030749275.1 Acidimicrobiales bacterium | reverse complement strand
GAAGCGGCGCTGTATGTGAAGGCTCACACGGAAGAAGACCTCCACATAACCAGTAGGGCATGGCGAGAGAGTGGGTTACCCATTTTGGTTGTTGGGAAAGGGTCCAATTTATTGGTCGCTGATAGCGGATTCCCCGGTATCGCAGTAGCTCTGGGGCGAGATTTCGATTTTGAAGAAATGCATCTAGCCTCCGGCATGGTTCGAGTAGGCGGAACGGTCGCTTTGCCTGCACTGGCTCGTAGATGTGTAGCTGCCGGGCTGAGTGGCTTTGAATGGGCTGTAGGTGTGCCCGGATCAATCGGAGGGGCGGTCAGAATGAACGCCGGCGGTCATGGTGGCGACATGCAGGCCTGCGTGGAGAAGATCAAATTGTTTGATCTTGAAAGCTCGGAGTGTAAGACCCTGACAAACAAAGAACTAGATTTTGGTTACCGCCAAAGCGCTATCAAACCAGAACAATTCGTCTTGGAAGCATCCATTCGACTTGGGCATGGCGACAGGGAAGCGAGACAGACATTGTTGGATGAGATCGTCCAGTGGCGTCGCGACAATCAGCCTGGCGGTCAAAACGCCGGATCGGTGTTCGTCAATCCGAGCAACGAGACTTCGGGAGAGCTGTTGGAACGTCTTGGTCTCAAAGGCTTTCGGATTGGATCAGCTCAGGTTTCATCTAAACATGCGAACTTTGTGCAAGCAGACGTGCACGGCTCGGCGGACGACGTCGACGCTGTAATAAGAGCTGTTGCGGAACGGGTCCTCTCCGAAACGGGTATCGCACTTAGGACCGAGATCCATCGAGTGGGATTTAAGGCCTAGCGGTGCGACCCGGTTCCGACGCTGCTCGATTTTCAACAACAGTCCGTAGGGCGTCCGCGTGGATAGCGGTTGTATTCATTGTTTTCGTTGGGGTTTTCATCGTTGTGGGCAGATCAGCGCTGTTGGACATTGAAAGGGTGGAGGTGCACGGATTGCATCACGTCACCCTCGTAGAGATAGAGCAACGCTTGGGCTTCAAACAAGGTGATCCATTGCGTTCAGTGGACCCCTCGAAAGCTCGGTCAAGGATCGAGGCTCTTCCTAGAGTTGAATCGGTCTCCATCAGTCGTTCTTGGAGCGGCATCGTGACGGTTGAAATCTCGGAACACCAGCCGGTGGCCTTAGTGATGAGTGAACAGGACAAATGGGCGCTCGTCGCTTCGGATGGAAGGGTACTTAGCGAGGGCTTGACTTTGCCGCCCGAACTACCTCGAATAAGTGGGGTCCACGCTGCGGGAGTTCCGGGCTCTTACTTGGGCAGCGACGGTGGCGTGTTGCTATCCCTTCTTGGGATAATGCCGAGAGGCTTAGCAGATAGTTTTTCGAGTTTGCGGATGGATAAAACAAGTGGAGAACTCTCGGGCACTTTGAGTAATTCCCAAGAAGTCATCTTTGGTGACACACAACAACTCCCAGCCAAGGTGGTCGCTTTATCAGCACTACTTGGTCATGCAAAAGAACAGACGTGGACCGAACAGCCTCTCGATGTGTCAGTGCCCGAATGGTCGGTTATGAAGGGCAGCGGCGACTGAGGTCAGGTCAAGCAATTGCAAATTGGGCGACCTAATGCCGGGGCGGACCTTAATGACACCAAACTTGCGCTACCTTCAGGGTTGCATGGACTTTTCCTAGCGATCACATGTTTACGACACACCGGGAGGCCCAGTGGCCAGTCCTCAGAACTATCAGGCCGTGATCAAGGTGGTTGGCGTTGGCGGAGGTGGCTGTAACGCCGTGAACAGGATGATTGAATCAGGATTGTCCGGCGTTGAGTTCGTTGCGGTGAACACAGATGCCCAAGCCCTGCTGATGAGTGATGCCGATATAAAGCTTGACATCGGCCGCGAATTGACGCGTGGGTTAGGAGCGGGCAGCGACCCAGATATCGGTCGTCAGGCGGCGATTGAGCATGCAGAAGAGATTCAACAGACACTCACCGGTTCCGACATGATCTTCATCACTGCTGGTGAAGGTGGTGGTACAGGCACAGGGGCTGCGCCGGTGATAGCAGACATAGCTAGGGAAGTGGGCGCATTAACAATCGGGGTTGTCACTAGACCATTCATGTTTGAGGGACGCCGTCGCGCTGTGCAGGCCGATGCTGGAATTCAAGAGTTGAGAGAGAAAGTAGATACGCAAATCGTCGTGCCTAATGACCGCCTGTTGAGCGTGACTAACGAGAACACGACGATGGTTGATGCCTTCCAAATGGCAGATGACGTCCTTAGAGAAGGTGTTCAAGGCATTACGACGCTTATCACCACCCCCGGCCTCATCAACACCGACTTCGCTGATGTGAAAATGATCATGTCGAATGCTGGTTCTGCGTTGATGGGGATAGGCCGAGCCCACGGCGACAATCGAGCCGAAAACGCAGCGAGGCAGGCTGTTTCGAGCCCCTTATTGGAAGCGTCTATCGAGGGAGCACGGGGCATTTTGCTTAACGTCACTGCGTCAGAGAATCTAGGTTTACACGAAGTCCGTGACGCTGCGGATGTCATCCATGACGTTGCTCACCCAGACGCCAATATCATTTTTGGAACTGTTATCGATGATGCCATGGGTGAAGAAATTCGCATCACAGTTATCGCTGCTGGCTTCGACCGTTGGGACGATGGCGCAGTGGGTTCCACGAGGTCCGCAACCTCAAGTCCGCTGGAGGAAATCACCGATATCTTCGACGCTGAGGAAAGCGACGATATTCGAAACGACGACGACGATGATGAGTTCGACGTACCTTCTTTTCTCAAGTGACCTCTAGGCCCACATTCTTCGCGGAGTCTGAAACGTGTTGACTATTCAGCGCCGTGTTGGCAACTGGCATTCGACGCGAATTCGCATTTCGGAACGCAGCGACGGCGATGCCCGATCGGGCTCCTTCTTAGCTGGGGAGCGTGGGGAACTGACCCTTCCTCAACAGATACATGGATCAGGAATTCTCGCGATCACTGAGCCAGGGGAAGGGCATGGAACTGAATGTGACGGAGTTGTCACTTCAACCCCCGGGGCTGTTATTGGGGTCCGAAGCGCAGATTGCGTCCCTGTGGCGCTATATAGCGGCGGCTCATCGAAACCTCTGATAGGTGTGGTTCATGCGGGATGGCGGGGTATTCGCGGTGGAGTCATTGATGAGGCGGTGAAAAAACTAGTGGAGTTGGGGAGCGGACCTTTGCGTGCTGTCATCGGTCCCCACATCTCAGCGGAAGAATACGAATTCGGAGTTAATGACCTAGCTGCGATGGTGACGATTGCCGGCGAAACCGTTGTCAGTCAAACACGAGACGGATCACCATCCCTGGACCTCGGAGCGGCGGTTGAAGCGATGCTCCTAAAGAACTCAGTCGCCATTGATCACCGTATCGGTCGATGCACCGCCAAAGATTCTCGTTATTGGTCTCACCGGGGCAACGGAGACAACGAACGTTTTGCTTTATTGGCTCAAATAGAAAGCCTTTCGTGAGTTCCTCGAACGAACTTTCCAAAGAACAGCTACTTGATCGAGCTGGAAATTTGAGGCAGCGTATCTCGGTTTTGGGTGGAAGCGAGATTGACATAGTGGCTGTCACTAAAGGCTTCGGATCCAGAGCGCT
>JASMKJ010000437.1 GCA_030749275.1 Acidimicrobiales bacterium | reverse complement strand
GGCACGATTGCCGACGTGGCTGATGAGCTTGGTCGATCTGTTGAGCAGACCCGGAGCAAGAAGAATGCTCTGACTCCCGCACTGGCGGATCGCGGGATCAAGTTGCCGAAGTTGGTTCGGCAGGGTCGGAGCGGTTCGTCTTACGACGAGGCTGCTGCCTTGGCTGGCGATTACCTCGCGAGCCTGATGGCCGACAGTGACGAGGCCGAGACCGCTTCGGAGTAGTCATCCGTCGCGGGAGAGAGCGGGGTCACCCTACGGGGTGACCCTGCTTTTCTCTTGACTTTCTTGGCTACTTATGTTACTATGAACAAGTACAGAAACTAGACTTTTGGAGTGATGAGATGAACGAAAGAATTGAAGCGTATGACGGAGCGAATCAGGAAGGCCAGTGGGTCTACGACCAGCAAGGCGTTGCCTCTGATCAGGGGTTCGGCCATGTGTCAAAGCACTGGTATCCCAAGACGATCAGCTACGATCAGGGGATGGAATTGTTGGAGGCCGAGCAAGGCCATCGTCAGGACTACCTTGTTCCAGTTTCGGAGTTGGAATTCGGAATCGAGGACGTTGATGGCAAACCCCGGTTTGTCGTCTCTGTTGACGATCAGAACTTTGTTCCTAACAACCATGCGCTCTCACAAATGACAGCAAAGTTGTGCGAGGGCAAGGGTACGGGTTTTACTCGCTGGCTAACCGAGGATCAGGTCAACGCCAAAGAGGAGACTCGTTACAAGCGTGACTATCAGGACGCTGAGACGATTCAGGCTATTATCGAAAACGGGTTCCGTCGAATCCGTGAGGACAAGCCTGATACCAAGTACAAGGTTCGCACCTACGACGATGGCACGATGCGTGCTTTCCTTAGCGAGAAATACGCCGAGGTTGACAATCGTTGGTACTTGGAGCAGATCGAGGATATTATCCCGAATGGCCGTCTGAGCCACTGGCGTGGCAATGCCGATACTATTTACGGCAACGTCCTGATTCCCGATACCATCCGCGAGGAAGAAGATTCCGATTACGGCGGCATGGTCAGTATTGGAAACTGTGAGATCGGCAAACGCAACGTGTTGTCGATGCCCAGTCTGTTCCGAGCCATCTGCATGAACGGATGCATCTGGGGACAAACTAAGGGTAGTGAGATTCGTGTTCGCCACATCGGTGACATCGACCTCGATCAGCTTTCCAAGAAGATTCGCAATAACATCGAGGTGCAGATTCCCCTGCTCCCCGCTGGTATTGAGAGACTGCTGGGTGTTCGCCTGAAGGAGAACGAAGGCAACACGATGAAGTCGGTTATCGCTGCGGTTTCCGACATCGAGAAGTTGCAGAAGCGTGACGCGACTGCTGTTCTCGAAGCATGGGTTATGTTCGAGTCGAAGACTCCCGGCGAGAATCGTAACCTGTTCGGGGTTGTCAACAGTGTCACCCGCGCTGGTCAGTTCCTTGGAAATGACAACTGGGTGAAGTTCGATCAGCTTGGTGGCAAGTTGGTCAACTACAACGACAACCAGTGGGATCGTGTTTGTAACCGCGCTGCGGAATACGAGGACGATGACTTTGCCCGTATCTTTTCCAACAAGGCGGTGTTGGCCGCTTAGAGGGGGTCAACATCATGGAGATGATAATTTGTATGGTCGCACTAATAGGACTTGGTAGCTTCGTTATAGGATACGCATTATCTGAAGACTAACCAACAACTGCTATTAGTAAGAAGCCCGCTCCGGTTCGCCGGGGCGGGTTTTTTTAATATAGGTCTTGACAACCTATAGGTTAAGGTAGAACGGGGCGTACCAGCCTCGTCCTACGAGAGCTAGCCCGCTCGTGCGCGGGAAGCGCTGGGCCAGTGAAAAATATTTAATAGCATCGTAATGTACTAGGTAAATGATCCAGTTTCTCCTATAGGAGGTGTTTAAGTACGCGGCGTGAGTCAGTATAAAAAAAATCCCCGGCAAGGTGTTATCCCTACCGAGGATTCTTAATAGAATAGTTAGAGGTTACCTGACGCATCTCCGGTATCGT
>JASMKJ010000436.1 GCA_030749275.1 Acidimicrobiales bacterium | reverse complement strand
ACTACCAGCTCGCGGGAGCATACGTGCGGCCAGCCCCGGTGCAGAAGCCGAGGCCGCCGCTGACGCTCGCCGCACACAAAAAACTAATGCTTCGTGTCTGTGCTGAGTTCGCCGACACCTGGAATTCGTCGGGGTCAATCGAAGAGATGCGCGAGCGCAACTCGATACTCAACGAGCATTGCGCAGCCATAGGGCGCGACCCAACTCAGATCCGGCGGTCATGGTACGGATGGATGTCAAAGATGGCCGATCAAGGTCTGTCCGACCCATGGGAGAGTGTCGGTGCATTTGAGGAAGTCATAGGTCGGTACCACGAGTCCGGCATCAACGAGTTCATCATCGATCAGCCCCGACCCGAGCAGTTTGGGGTGTTAGAAACGATAGCGGCAGATCTGATTCCGCAACTTCGACAATCGGGCAGCCTATGATGCCCCGCCGAATATAACGAAGCTACTGTGGGCTCTAGTCTATTTCACGAATCCATCAGAAAGGTCGAATTCGAGCCGTGAGGCGTCCTTGCTGACTGTATATCCCCGAATCATCGAGCCTGTCTCTGACTGACACACATCAGAGCCGCTGAAACAGCACTTCCACCTCACACTTACGAAACCAGTTGGGTCAACCGCCTCGAGAGCGTTTTGAGCAACTCCATTCCGATTGTCGGTTGCTTGAGCAACGCTTCGCGAAACACTCTGCCGTCGAGCACCAGCGTCTGAGCTCCATTGTTGCCAGCGACAACCGTCGTTGATCGTGGCTGGTCCGCTAGGATTGCCATCTCACCAAAGCATGCCCCAGGCTCGAGTGAGACCTGGTCAACCTGCCCATCCTCGGACGTGTGAACAACGGCCTGACCGTCGACCAGCAAAAACACTTCGCTGCTAACAACTCCTTTCTCGCAGATTAGCTCACTCGCCAGATACGATCGTTCCTCCATGAAGCTGGAGATAACCTCCAGGCTGTCACTGCCACATCCGGAAAACAGGTCGGTCTGCTTCAACCAATTCAAGCGTGTCGCGGTGGGAATCTCCCCCAACCGCCGTGACAACTTCATGTTCTCGTCGTAATCAACAGGGCAGTCGATAACAACCACGTCGTCGGCCTCAAGCGCCTCGCTCAGAACCCCCGGCAACTGGT
>JASMKJ010000435.1 GCA_030749275.1 Acidimicrobiales bacterium | reverse complement strand
CACCGGGATGAGCGAACGCCAAATACACGTCGTACTCATCAAGATCACACGTATGACCATCGACCCTGGTGCTTGGTAGGTACACAGGCCGCCCACCCGGGTTGGAATTGGTGTTGTAGGTGATGGTGTTCTGACGGAAGTAGAAACCAACCGGGAGATCAGCAGTCGAATCGAGATCGGCGATGCCGTCGTCCCAACCGCGGAGCTTGAAGTTCTCAGGGATGTCAGCTGACGAACCATCGGCGTCCAGCACGTACCCGTCTTGCCACAGAATGTTGTAGTTGGGGACAGTCCCGTTAGGCCCAGTGTGCAACGTCCTTATCACATCAGCCGGTTCGAGTGGGTCACCACCGGAACCGTCAGCCAAATTGACCGGAGAGGTCATTGCTGCTTTCTTGAGCATGTATTGACGAACAGCAAGTCCCGGCTGAGGTGTGAGCTGCCAACGACCGCCCTTGCACAGCGGCTCGTTCCAAACGACTTCACCACCCGGACCAATCAGATACAGTCCATCGTCTTCTATGGCTTCTGGAGTGATGATGCCATATCCGTCAGGAGCTACTTGAGGTAGGTCTGGTGGTGCGCCCAGATCAACCGCTCCGTCCTTCGTGTAACGGACGACGTATGCATCCGGTTCAACTTTGGTGTTGTGATGGAAAGCGTGGGTGTTGTCAACTGTGGTTCCGAACCACGTGGACCAGGTGGCGCGACCTACTGCGTGCACCTTGTCTTCGGGCCCGTATGCAAGGTCATGGGTCCATGACCACTGGTATTTGTCAGTGTCGTCGCCAGGCCAAGCTTGTTTATTTACCCACCGCCACTTCTCCTTCAGAGTGTCGGAGTTGATAGCCATTACCCAGCCGTTACTGCCTCTTATCTCCGAATTGGTGGCATTTGCTGCGGAGGCAGGGACGCCGGAGCCAGCGACCGATATTTCGGATCCGTCGCTGTTGATATCGATAGCCGGTCGATAGGCCTTCTCTAGGTGGGGATCTATGAAACTGACGTTCTTGAAGTTGCCCCATTTATCGGTGTGTAGCAGGTAAACATCGTCGTTCTTCGGTCCGCCCTCATGCGCCGAACAAGGGATAACTCCGCCGTTGCGTGTGAATCTTGAGTGGTCACCTATGAGCGGGAAGGTGGATTTGGGGATCGTGGGCGCGAAATACCATTTGTCCCCGTCGCCGCACGTCGCTTTGGTGTTTTCCCAAAGCCCGACGATGTAGAGATCGCCGTTGGTGGGGTGCTCGACTATGTCATAGGCGTTACTCCGCTGCGAGTTAGACCCAAACTCTCTTGCGTACTGCATTTGACCATTGGAAGCGTTAAAGAACGCCATGTAACTGCGGAACCCAGTGTGGAGTTTCGATGCGAAACCATTGCCTAGGCCTCGGGCTCCCGTTCCCACTGAAGTTACTTTCGGACTGCAATTCCACGTGGCTTCGCCTGTGTAACCGCCGACAACCAGGATTCGTCCATCAGCTCCGAATTTTGCGTCCCAAACAGCTGAATGTTCATTACCAGGGCAGTGGTTGAAGCGCTTGCCCCATTTGAATGCTCCCCCAGCTTCGTACATGGTGATGAACGGGCATGTTTTCCTACACTTCTCGTTCCACCCTGAATTGCTGTGGTCGTGCATGTTGAACCACGTTCGCCCGTGGTAGCGGCCACCGATGAGAACCTGTCCGGCATCGTTCACGTCAACCGACGTGAAGTAGGAAGAGTTGCCGCTTTTCAGGCGGTTTATGTTGCGGGTAGTGCCATCAGGGTTGATCTGTACCCACTGGGCATTAGTTCTCGGGTACTCCCACGGCATCTCCCAATCACCCTTGATGAGTGTCGCGTCTTCTGTCACCGTCGGTCTTGGATCATCGCCGGCCTTGTAGTGCCAGGCGTCTCCTCGGCCTTTGTAATAACCAACAACGTGCACGGTCCCATCAGGCGCTACAGCAATGTCACGCCACCACCCAAAGGTGCCTGCGGCAACGGCTCGAAGCTCCCACACCCATTGCATCTGGCCGTCTTTATCGACCTTAGTTACAACAAGGTTGGGGGCGTCTCTTACGCCTCGACCGAGTACGTAATTTTCGTTAACACCCAACTGTCGGGTGTGTAGGAGACTCTGAGTGTGCCTCACAACTGATGCCGTGTAGATGTTGCCACTGTCATCCACTGTTGTAGCCATCGTGACGGCCCAGTCCCTACTGGCTACGGGCGAGTACAGAGCCGCCTCATCAAAGGTCGTGCCAATAGAAGAAGTCGAGTTCGCTGCGGCTGGACTGACAGACAGCAGAGGAAATAGGAGAGACAGCACTGCTGTAGCAGCTAGCGCTCGAAGGGTTTTCATCTGTGTTCTCCTCTGTTTCGCTTCAGCTTATGAGTCTGGGTGTTGTCGCTATATGGGGCGGTTGCATGTATGGAACTAGTGCAAATGCGTTACTTGGCTGTTGAGTAAATGATTTCTGTCGTGGTTATCTATCGATTAGGTCTATTAGTTGTCCTAGTTCACGGTCTTCTTTGCTTAAACCAGCAGGTGTGCACGATGGGTCCTGCACACAAGCTTTGGTTGTCTCGTACTTGTCTCCTGCGCCATCGCCGTCACAGTCCGCCATAAGGATGCAGGCCCGTGTTTCGCTTCCGTCTGGAATCCCGTCGCCGTCGCAGTCAGGGTTGGTGACACATCTCTGATGGATGGCGTATTCCAGCGAATCGGACAACCCGTCACCATCGGTATCGGATCGAGATTTTCCGCACAACGGACTTTGGATACATCCGGCTTGTTCGGAGCTGTCCCCGACACCGTCACCGTCACAGTCCGCCATCAAGATGCACGCAAATAGCTCTGAGGCGTCACCTATGTTGTCTCCGTCACAGTCAGGGTTGTTGACACATTGGACGAGTTCGTCTTTGTCATAGATACCGTCATTGTCGCTATCTAAGGCTGCCAACGTGCATTTCGG
>JASMKJ010000434.1 GCA_030749275.1 Acidimicrobiales bacterium | reverse complement strand
CATCTTCAGGTATTTGTTCGACCAGTTGCCGGAATCGATCGGAGTTTGGAAGTGTCTCAAGCCGCTGGTCGTTTTGTTCGAGGAAGGCGTGATACGCCACACTCACCCAGGGGCCAGCAGTTTCAATAACCCTGTCCGAATTCACCGTTTCGTCTAGATCCATCACTGCGCCACTAGTTAACAAGATGACATCGTCGAGGTTCGCGTAATTGGCGTCGGGTCGGGGTCGAGAAGTGAAAACTCCGCAACCCATTTCGGCGGCGGTGGCCAGCCCCCTTGGTCCGTTAACGCCGAGGATCCATGGAACCTCAATCGGTCGCGTTGGTGCCTGGCCCTCCCAGTGCAACATCGAAATGAGTTGACCGTCGTAGCTAATAGTTTCGCCCCGCAGCAAAGATTGAACCTGATCAATCATCTTCGGAAACTCAGCCCACTTAAGTGGCTTTTGCCCCATCGCCCGACGGCCGGTGAAACCAGTTCCTGCACCGATGATCACTCGATCTTGACCGACTAAATCAACAAGCGTCGCTATAGCGGAGGCCGTCACCATGGGATGACGTAGGGACGGAACCAAAACTCCCGGGCCAAGCCGGATTCGTTGAGTGCGTTTCGCTGCGAGCGCGAGAACCATCCAGACGTCTAACTGAAGTGCCGGGGTGTCGTACACCCATGCAGTTTCGTATCCGAGTTCTTCAGCTAGCTCGATGTGATCAGGTGTTTCGGGAATAGGGGGAAAAGCGACAGAGATCCTCATCCCGCCATTTCATCACGAACCGGGGTATGAGGATCTCTGTTGGTTGATTTCTTAGGCGATTCGACGAGCCATCGACTGCAAGTTGGTTGATGCGTCGAATAACGAATCAGCCTCAATCTGTAGCGAGTTGAGTGCTTCAATCGTGAACACTTCTGGTGGCTGACGCTCTTCATACTGCGCTATTGATTCGTAGTACATCAAAAGAGCGAAAGTTGCTCCGCCTTCTCCAAGGCTGGTCATCAGGCCTGCGGTTGGGGTCCCTGCAAGTCCGTTTGCCATTTCGCAGAAGCGCTGGGACCAGTCCATAGCTTGGGGAATGTTGCTGTATGGGGCCTTCGCCACGTTGCTAAAGAGAACATCTAGCGGCTCGGCTGGCATATTCGCTGAGCCAGCTATCGGTGTCATGATGTTGTCCTGAGGTGGTGCTGCGATCATTTCTGCTGCCGAAGCAACAATTCCCACGTATGTCTCATCGGCCAAGATTTCAGCTTGAGCCTCAGAGAGAGCGGCCCAACTGTCGGCCCTGGTGCTGACGGCCACTGTACCTAGCGGCATCCCCGCTAGTCCCTGCCAGCCATACCAGGTCAAATCGCTGTTCGAATTCAGATAACCAACGATCTCAGTTATCTTGCCCAAACCTTCAAACACGCAGTCAGGTTTCAACTGCATTAGTCGTTGGAAGATTTTCATCTCTTCTACGCCACCTTTCATTTTCGGATCCCAACACCCTAGTTAGGGCAAGTTGATGGCTCTAAATTTCTTGCCGAAGATCCCGAGAATCTGGTTGTTCACAAAGTTTCTTCGGGGCCTAGGAACGCTATCGCTACGCCTAATCCGGCTGATCTAGCGAGAGTCGCTATGCGACGACGTGGCTGAACAGCAGGTTTGATACGACCAAGCAAATCGCCCAGCAAATCAGCAGTCCCATCAATATCTTCTACTGCGATCACGAGGCCCCATAGTTCCCACCTTCGCGAGCGGTCCTCTTTCACTGGGCCGATGAGTTCAAGATCAATGTCGCCCATCTGTGGTGCTGAACGAAGTAACTGTTTGTCAGAGGAGCCAAATGCTTGACCCGGCGAGACAATCACGCCTGCATCAGTGAGCGCTGATCGACCTCGCTCAAATTCCGGCACCATTAGCACCACGTGATGAAAGCCAATTGACCCGTTGGGATGGGCGGGGGATGGGCTAGGCGTAGGTGACTCAACGAAGCTTGTCGGAATAGGACCAAATTCGCTGGGCTGAGCATCCCTCAATGCCCATGAGTGGATGCCGGGTTGACCGTCACGAAAGACCACGCCGGTAGTGCCGACGAGGCATCGATCAGTTTCCACTCGAAAACCAACCCGCTCCCACGCAATTGGGTCGTCACTGACGTGGAGTTCAGCGATCGAAGGATTCATTAGGTTCAACTGGTTCGTTTCGATTGTTTGAGAGCTTGCCGCAACAAGAACTCGATCTGGGCATTGACACTACGAAGATCATCAGCCGCCCACTTCTCCACGGCTGCATGAATTTTCGGATCAAGCCTTAACGGGTACGCCTTGCGAGCCACGGTATTACAGACGCTTACGCGTTGGTCCCAGCAGGCGTACCCCATTCATTTGTCTCCTGCAAGCTGGGTTGCACCGCCCAATAGAGGAGAACAATCGCACCGATACCAGTGAGTGCCAGCCACATCCACTTTCCGCTGCGTCCCACGTCGTGTAAGCGCCGCACTCCCAGAGCTATAGATGGGCACAAATAAGCCAAGCTGTAGATGAGGTACAACGGACCGACCAGAAGCGAGAGGATAAGAGATATCAGGAACGACACAAGGGCAGGCCACCAGTAGGCGGGCCGGGAGGAACGCCCCTGAAAATTGGCGTACTTCTGCCACGATTCCACGTAGTAATGCATTTGTCTCCTGTCCTTCAGTTTGTGAGAACGTCAAGCACGGTGCGCCATCCCCCGCCCTGGTCGGAAGGTCGGAAAAGGTCGGTATAACCACATCGCTTGCAGCTGACATAGTCGAATTTGTGATTCTGGATATTGAAATACCTTGAGGCACCGCCCCCGGTTGTACGAATTACGCCCGTAACTGCAACGCGGCCACCACATTTGCCGCAAACCCACTGATGCTTTATGGTCATAACACCTACCAATCATTGACGATATGTCAATGATATCATAACCATATCTAACTCGTGGCTCTTCGAGTTGTATCGTGATAGCAGTGAGCAAAAAGCACTTGATCATGCCATGATGCAGAGATGAGCGACCAAGTTGTAGTTACCGAAGACCTGGACAGGGTGAGGGTCATCACCATTAATCGACCTCAAGCTTTGAATTCAATGAACAACGCTGTTTTTGGTGGGATTCGAGATGCGCTTGCCGATGCTGAAACAGACAACGAAGTTGCAGTCACCGTTATTACTGGAGTGGGTCGTGCGTTTTCGGCGGGTCAAGACCTTCAAGAAATGCAAGATGGGCTTGCTGGAGAGGATGGCACGGAACATCTATTCCCCTCGATGTTGAAACAGCTCACCGAAGTCAAAAAGCCATTGATTGCCGCCGTCAACGGTCTTGGCGTTGGGATAGGGATGACGTTTCTGGCTCATTGTGATCTTGTCCTGATGTCGACTGCAGCCCGGCTTCGCACCCCATTCCCTCAACTGGGATTGGCACCTGAAGCTGGCAGCAGTTACACGTTCGCCACCCGAATGGGATGGCAAAACGCTGCATACGTTTTGATGTCAGGTCGCTGGTTCTCAGCCGAAGAATGTCTTGAAATGGGTTTGGTCTGGAAGATTTGCGAACCCGAAAACTTGATGCCCGAAACGATCACAGTCGCAGCCGAACTCGCCGCCAATCCAATACCTTCGCTTGTGGCGACCAAGGAGTTACTGATGGGGGCGGGCCGCCCCGAAGAAGCTTGGTCTGCCCACAAACGCGAGATTGCGTCATATGCGACACTCTTAGGCGCCCCTGCGAACACGGAAGCTGTCGCGGCATTTGTTGAGAAACGTGAGCCAGATTTTTCTTCCATTCCGGGCATCTAGTTAGGCACCCGGATCTCTCGCCCACCTCGGTGGGCGACTACTAATCACCGCTTGTTCCTCAAGACGGTCCAAGTCGTCCGGGGTCATACCTAACAACTCCGTGAGGACTTGCCGGTTGTCCTGCCCTCGATACCCGACTCGAGGTGTGACTCCAGCGTCCACGTCGAGAAATCGCCAGGGCGATTGGGGGACCGTGACCATTTCTCCCCTGCCGGTGTCAATATCTACGAACGCTCCGCGTTCGTCGGCCCAGTCCGTCGCAGCCAACTCTGGTACGGACCTCACTTCAGCAGCTATAACTCCTCCGGGACCTATCGCCGCTTCAACGGCGCGAGCGTTATCGAACGTTGCGACAAATTCGCCAAGAATTTCAGTTAGCTCCTCACGATTTTCTACCCGATTCTCAATG
>JASMKJ010000433.1 GCA_030749275.1 Acidimicrobiales bacterium | reverse complement strand
CTCGACATAGTCAGCCGATATTGCGGCCATAGCCTCTAGGTACTCGTTGATCAACTCGCTATCAAAATCCCAGGCATTGTGGTATCCGCCGTCGCGAAGCGTGCAGTCAACGAGCACCGGATAATCACCAGACACAGCGCGCAAGGTATCACCTCCGGGGGCTACCGCGAGAACCCTGTCTGTGTCAACGACAAAGGCAACCTACATCTGGTTATTCTCCCACTGTTCTACGGACGGAGTAGTCGCGTTGACCGCTCGGTAGTTGCGACCTGCGTGTCTACGGTGTCGTAGGCAACGAGGCTGTGGGTGTCGATGTTCGTGTGTCAACAGCAGGGGTTGTGTCGGGCAATGTCGTAGCGGAGTTCGCAACCCAGAACACGGTGACCTCGACTGGCTCAGAGGTTGAGGTCTGGCTGTCGAATGTGAACGTCACCCGCGCCCAGGAGGCAAACCCGAGGAGTTGGTGGCTATCGGGTTCGTCGTCAATTTAAATGACTGGCCGGCGGCCGCGAACACATCAATAGATTCGAGCCCAGCCTCCTCGATAATGGTCTGGTACCGTTGATTGTCCCGTTGCCAACCCCAGAACTGAGGATCCTGAATTCGAGATGCCCCCCCAAAGTTTCGGTAGGACTTCTTGATGAACTTCGCCAGGACTGACGCAAGCCCTGCATCTTCTTGATCATCCTGTCCGTTCTCCTCGGGAAGAACTGACGAGTCAACGAGGATCAACATGCCACCGTCAACCAACTGATTGGCAAGCGTCGTTAGCAAGTCGATTGCCTCACCATACGGGACCGCATAAAGGACCTGACAGAGATAGATCACATTGAACAACTTGCTCCGCTGTTCTCCACTCTGGGCTGGCACCCAGCCAAACTCAACATTTTCGAGATCAGCGATCGGCCAGGATCCCGGTACGCCTGCGAAGTCATGGCAGAAGATCTTGAGGTCTGGGCGCTCACGCGCGAGCACCCATTCGACGAAGCCGATACCACACCCAAAAGACAGCACAGTTGAATCAAGTTCAATGCATGCAGACAGTTCCCTTGATGTATTTGTCTTTGACCGTAACCAGTCGGCTGGCAAGTTGCGGTAAGTGCCGTATGTTTCGACCAGGCGGGAGTAGAAGGCCGTGTAGAAATCCGGAGTCGGAAGGTCCGTCAAAGACAAATGGACACCCAGCGACGAGAATGTGATGCCCTGCCATTCGCTCTGGCAGAACGGGACCTCTTGACCCGCCGAGCCCAATGCCTCAATCGATCCTGACATCTGGCCTCCGTGGCTCGGAACTATTCATGTGTAGCCTCAAAATGGTACCTACTTCACCCGAACTAACTCCTTGTGGCGCTAAGAGCCTCGCCGATCCGTTCACAAATGTACTCGACATCCTCCACCTCAAGGTCGGGGTGAAGCGGAAGGACTACCAACCTCTTGTAGAGGTCGGTGACAACAGGCAGTGGGGGCTTGTCGCGACCACTGAATAGGGTGTAGTTGTGGTTGGGCTGGTACTGCGCGCCGGTCTGTATGCCGTCAGCGTGGAGCCTCGCTCGCACCGCTGGAATGTCGTAATCCCCATCAATGCGCACCGCGTACATGAAGGGAACGACTGCTTCGTAGTCATTGGGAATGGAAACGACAGTCTCGAAGTCTCCGAGCAGGCGGTCGTAGGCCCTCGCCAATTCTCGGCGCTTGTCGGCAAACTCGCCTCGCCTGTGGAACTGTTGTATTCCGATGGCTGCCATGATGTTGCTCATGTGATAGCGCCAGCCCTGCTCTCGAACGTCAATCTTAGGCAAGACCCCCCTGGTCGGATCGGCATTGCGTTCGGTCAACAACCCAAGGGAACGGTAACGGCGGACCTGCTCGAGCACTTCGTCGTCATCTGAGACTACACAGCCTCCCTCGCCGCAGGTAATGTTCTTGATGCCGTCGAAACTGAAGCATGCGACGTCACCGAATGAGCCGACGCGACGGCCAAGTGTCGTTGTTCCGAAAGCGTGCGCCGCGTCCTCTACTACTCGCAGGCCATACGAGTGAGCCATCGAGTAAATCCCATCAAGGTCCCCGACGCCACCCGCGTAATGAACTGGCATGACGGCCCTCGTTGCTGCTGTGACTCGCTTGCTCGCGTCCTCCCAGTCCAAGGTGTAGGTAACCGGATCAATGTCGCATGGCACCGGAATGGCACCCGTTGCTGCGATTGCCTGAAATGAAGCCACAAAGGTGAACGACGGCACCAAGACCTCGTCACCACGGCTGATCCCACATGCCTGGAGTGCTAGGTGGAGCGCGGCAGTTCCGTTGACCACACAGATCGCCGGTCGTTCGAAGAATGCTGTCAATATGACCTCGAATTCGTGAACCTCGGCCCCCATACCGAGAAACTCGCGGTCAAGCACACCCAAGACGGCCTGTTTCTCCATTTCACCTAGACAGGACTTTGCCAGTCGAATCTGGTGTTCCGTTGTCTTAGGTCCTCTAGCCACACTCACCCTTACCTGTATTCGCCCCGATGCTAGGGCAAATTGGTCTTGTTCTTGCCTGGACCCGATCGAAAGGAAAGATCAGGACGGCTATCTGGTCTCAGGCGTCGATTCCGTCTTGCGGCCGTATAGCCGGCGTCTACCAATACGATGGTGCCCGTCGCGCGCTCGACGGCCAACCAGACTCGGTAGTAGTAGGGCAACTAGCAACCTCAATTTCTTACGCCCCCAGGGGAGTTCGACGAAGAGACGACGCGCAACCCGCCACTCCCCGCGGAAGATCTGGTACATTGCGCGGCTGTAGGTCAGGTTCCATTCGACGTGCCGAAGGCTTGGCGACAATGAGACCGGCTCACGGACCTTGGCCTCCTCGAGCCATACGGCCATCTCATGGAGATGGCGACTCGGGTCCTTTCGCATTTCGTTCGACCAGTGTTCCCTGGAAAAGGCGACCGGTTCGTCCAGATAGTCAAACTTCCAGTTCTCGGCCAATCGAATCACCAGATCGAAGTCACCGATGATCTGATACCGAGGGTCACATGGGTAGTCGAGTGACTCGAGAGCCGACCGTCTCACCATAAGGGTCACTAACGCCACCCAGTAGTAACGAAGCAGTTCCTGGAGGACCCACCCGGTGGCTATCGACCGATTGATACCCTGCCATGTCTTGTTCTTGAGCATGCTCGTGATCCAGAAGTTGGAGCAAGTAAAGCCAACCTCGGGGTCGGCGAAGAGTGGCAACTGCTTCTCCAACTTCTCAGGTAACCACCAGTCATCGGTGTCGAGCATGGCGATGTATTCGCCTCGCGCCCGCTCGATCCCGTGGTTCCTTGCCTCGTAGAGCAACGTGTGGTCCGACGCATACCAGTAGTGGAGTCTGGGATCCTTGTAACTCTTGAAAATCTCGGCGCTCCCGTCGGTTGACTGGTTGTCCCAGAAGATGAGCTCCCAATCCTCAAAGGTCTGGGCAAGCACGCTGTCCACCGCGTCACGGAGATAGGTCTCTCCGTTGAAGCAGTTCATGATGATGCTGACAGTCGGGGATCTCGTCATCGGGTCCTCTCAGACCACCAGCAGATGGCCAGTACAGTGTGTACGAGAGTGTACAGTCACCTTTGAGGTAGGCCGGAGTACGAGAATTCTGAGCGTCTCTGAAGACGGCCGTGGCCCTCGTCACCCAGCTAGGAGGCGGAGTTGGAGGACGGGTACCAGAAACATTGCGAATCATGTCCCATTTCTGATTCGATTTGCCTGTTATTAACTAGGTGTGCAAAACCTTGAACTGATTGAGATAACGAATCGATTGATCAGCATGCTTCAACACTTGGATGTTGGAATCTTCTACTATCAACATGACTACGGTTGGAATGTAAGGAGACGGTTTTCCGATTCAGATATCCACATCTCTGAGAAGTCTAGGAGAACTGAATACTATGATCTTCATGTAGTTAATTGCTTGGGAGCAGCGTGGTTAGAAACATTGGCCGCGAATATGCCAACAATATGTTTCGATTCGCGAGAAAGGCACCTATTTCGGGAAGGAGTACAGCCGTATACTGATGCATTGACTTATGTCGGGATTCTACATGATTCAGTAGACTCGGCTGCGGCCAAGATTCTTGAGGTACAGCAGTTGCCTCAGCGTTGGTGGTTGAGTGATGAAGTGCAAGATATCCGAGAGTCGTTCGGTTGCAGATATGCGAGAATGGAAGATATGTGGTTGGACTCCTGGGTGGAGGAATTCTCCAATATCGCGAGTGAGGTAGGTGATGGCGGTTATCTGCGTTGAGGACCTTGGTCCGACGAGGTCTGAGTTAGCGTTGTCGGGTCGACTGACTCTGAGTCTTGAGAGATGTCGTATGACTGCTTATAAATTGCATGTGTGTCGGAGGTTGGGTTCATGAGCGACCGGAAGTGCTTGGAGGGACAGTCTGTCGTTGTCGTTGGGGTTGGCTATGTGGGGATTCCGGTTGCCGAGGAGGCTTGCCGTGCCGGTATGAGGGTGACCGGGTTAGACACCGACCCGTCAGTTGTGTCGCGGCTCTCGGACGGCCTCTCACACATCGATGACATCGACTCTGCGGACCTGGCCGAAATGGTGGGGTCTGGATTCCTGGCCACCACCGACCCGGCCTGCATACGCAACTCGGATGTCGTAGTCATCTGTGTTCCGACCCCGCTTGACGACGACGGAACACCTGACCTGGGCGCTGTCAAGGCTGCTACCAGGACCGTCTCGGAGCATCTGCAACCGGGCTCGCTCGTGGTCCTCGAATCGACCACCTACCCGGGGACGACCGAAGACACGGTCAGGCCCCTGCTCGAGTCGGGGAGCGGATTGACAGCAGGGGTCGACTTCAACCTGGCGTATTCGCCAGAGCGGATCGACCCCGGCAACCCGGAGTGGGGTCTGCGCAACACGCCCAAGATCGTCAGTGGGCTGACGGCGGACTGCAGCGAGCGGGCCGTGCAGTTCTACGAGAAGATCGCTGACACCGTCGTACCGACCGTTGGGCTCCGCGAGGCCGAGTTCGCCAAACTGCTCGAGAACACCTACAGGCACGTGAACATCGCGCTGATCAACGAGATGGCAGTGTTCTGCCACGAACTCGGCATAGACCTGTGGGCGTCGATCGACGCCGCCGAGACCAAGCCATTCGGATTCCAGGCCTTCAGGCCCGGTCCTGGCATCGGAGGCCACTGCATCCCCATCGAC
>JASMKJ010000432.1 GCA_030749275.1 Acidimicrobiales bacterium | reverse complement strand
GCTTCACGATGCGAAAAGTCAGGACGTCTTTGCTCCGGTAACTGTGATCGTCCCAAGTAATTATGTGGCCGTCGCTCTTCGCAGGGAGTTGGCAACCGGCGACTACGGGCCGACATCTTGGGTAGGCACAGGCCTCGTCGGCACTCAGTTCTTAACTTCGTACCGGCTTGCTGAGACAGTGGCCGGCGACAACTTTCTAGCTCAAGAACGTCAGCCGGTAAGAGGCGTCGTCATTGGTGCCGCCATACGCCAAGTGCTTCTCGACGAACCCGGAATTTTCGGACCGATCGTCCACCACGGCGCGACTGAACGAGAACTGGTTCGCGTGTACCGCGAGCTTCGCGACTTGAGGGACGACCAGCTAGATTCGCTGGCTGCTTTGGGAGAACGGAGCAGCGAGGTGGTCCGGGTTTGCACAGCTGCTCACCAGCTATTGCGGGGCCAATGGTTCGATGAGTTCGATCTTTTCGAATCCAAAGACTTGGCCGCGGAGACGGTAGCTGATTTGGGGAAACTGGTCTTATTTCTCCCCCAGCAGCTAGTTGCCAACGAGATTGCCTTTCTCTCCCGCCTCGCGGAAATCAGTCCCATCGTCGCCTTGATCGGCGTTACCGGCGCTGGCGAAGCAGATCGTGATCCGAAGAGAATCGCTAATTCTTTCGGGGCGCGACTTTCACCACCGAATGTTGATCCGAGCTCCGCCAGCAAGGTCATGTCAGTCAGCGATCCCGATGACGAGGTTCGAAGCACGGTGCGCTCAGTCGTGGGTTTACTTGATCACGGGGTCGCAGCGCATCAGATAGCGGTTCTTTACCCACACCGAGACCCCTATGGCCGGCTACTTGAGGAACATCTCAACGCTTCGGATATCTGCTTCAGTGGAGTTTCATCGCGGACAGTTGCGAACTCAATGCCTGGCCGCTTCATCGCAACTTTGCTGGCTTTGCCGAACAGGGATCTTCATGTCGGCGAAGTACTTGAGTTTCTTTCTAGTTCCCAATTGCGGCAACACCCTGACAACCCAATTTTGGTTCCTGCAGTCGCGTGGTCCAAAGCGGCGTTGACCGCTGGCGTTGCCGGAGGGCTGGGTGATTGGTCTGAGAAACTCTCTCGACATCGAGATCGGCTGCTGGCGACAGCCACCCAAGAACGACTCCGCACCGGCGACGATCGGGAAGCAGATCGCCGCGAGCAACAAGCGCGAGATGTCGAGGACCTCTTGGTCTTCATCACCGAACTCAACCAATTTGTGCATCCGGAGACCCTGCCGACAGATTGGGAAGGACTCTGCTCCTGGGTGAGACGGGCCATTGAACGTTATTTGGGTCCTCGTAGCCAGTTTGAAGCGCCGCAAGGTGACCTCGCTGCAATTGAACGCATCCTAGATAATTTGCAGAGTCTGGTTCGAGTCGAATCGCGCACAACTTTCAATGTTTTCCGTCGGAGTTTCGAAACGCAACTCCAAGACAGCAACGAACGTATCGGGAAGCTAGGTCAAGGCGTCTTTGTCGGCGATATCCGACAAGCTTGGGGCCTCAATTTTGAGCACACGTTCATTTTGGGATTAGCCGAAGGCATCTTTCCTCTGCCGCCCCGCAAAAACGGCCTGATCTCCGATGAAGATCGATCTCACCTTGACGGCGCGCTTCCGATGTCGCTGGACACCACCTATGACGACCAACGTCGGTTCTTCGCGATCTTGTCGTCATGCAATTCAACTACTTTGCTGTTTCCTCGTGGCGACCTTCGTCAACATAAGGAGAACTATCCGACGCGATGGCTTGAGAACATGGCCTCCTTCAATGGGTTTGCTTCGCTCGAAGAAGCGCTGAGCGATCCGGACCAGCCTTGGGCGCGACATCAACCGTCCTTTATCGCCGGTCTTAGAGGTTCAGCCTTCCCGGCATCGTGTCAGGAGTTCGATTTGGCATCGTTGCTGGATGGTCGAGATCAGAATCAAGACCTCGCATCTGTTCGGTTGAACAACACATCTGCTTTTGAAGCCGGTCGACAATTGATCGACGGTCGAAATAGCAGCAGCTTCACGCGGTTCGATGGCAACCTCAGCGGGCTCGTCAACCCAAACATGGTGCGCACGAACGTACTGTCACCGACACGCCTGAAACAGTGGGTTGATTGTCCACACAGCTATTTCATGCGCTACGTCTTGGGTGTAGATGAGCCAGAATTATTTCGACACGAATTTCGGATTTCACCTCAGGTTCGCGGATCGTTAATTCACGAGGCGGCTGACCGTTTTTTTCGCGATCAAGTTTCGAAAGGCTCGCCACCGGGTCCTGAGCGGCAATACAGCGAAGACGATATTTCGTCTATGAGACGGTTCGGCATGGAGGTAGCAGCAGAAGTCGAGGCTTTGGGTCTCGTCGGAAGACCACTGTTCTGGGATCGAGATCGCGAGCAGCTGCTGAACGCTCTAGTGGGGATTCTAAGGTTCGACCATCAAAGAGAACCTCGGGGAACAGTTGTCGCGACGGAATTGAAATTCGGCTTACCGGGGGGTGAGTTTCCACCCCTTGAGCGCGTACTTCCATCCGGACGAGTTGTGAATTTCAGAGGCAGCATCGACCGCGTTGAAACGACCAGCGCGGGAAATTTGGTGGTTGTTGACTACAAGACCGGAAAAATCGATAGCTACAGAAAACTCAGTCCCGAAGATCCGCTGTTGGGGGGTTCACAGCTTCAGTTGCCCCTGTACGCTTTGGCCGCAGCCACGTATCTGGGTCATGAAACCGACGGCGTTCACTCTAGTTATTGGTTCACCAGCGACTCCCAACGTTGGGCGACTCGAGGTTATCTGGCGACCCAAAACGTTCTCGATACCTTCGACGAAGCAATCGACGTCATCGTCGACGGATTGGAGGGCGGCCTGTTTCCTTCCATACCCACACCCTCAGCATCCAAATGGAGCGGCCTAGGCAAATGTGTGTTCTGCGACCCGGACCAACTCGGCACCCGAGAAATTGAAGAAAAATGGAACGCCGTTTCGTTGTTGGATTGGCTTCGCCCCTACATGCAACTCCGAGGCGAATATGACGTCGCCAGCGGCGAAAACAGTGACAATGAATAACGACGTCGTACCCCCGGATCAGCTAGCAAGAGATGCCATTGCTTTTCGTTATGGCGATACTTTGTTTGTAGAGGCAGGTGCCGGCAACGGGAAAACCGAAGCCTTAGTTGGAAGAGTCATCAATCTTGTCAAATCGTCGGATGATGTGTCACTTGACGACGTGGCTGTTATCACCTTCACAAACAAAGCTGCTGCCGAACTCCGACACCGTGTCAGATCTCAATTAGAAAACCTCGTCGCTGACTGCTCTGAACCTGCAGTCCGAGAAAGGTTAGAAGCTTCGCTAGAGAAACTCGACGGTGCAGCGATCTCAACTCTGCATCGCTTTGCTCGGCGTTTGCTCAACGACCATTCGATAGAAGCTGGCCTTCCACCGAGCTTTGAAGTCCTAGATGAAAACTCAAGCCAAGTGGCGTTCTTGGAGAGGTTCGAAAAGTTCTTGGATTCACTGCTCATGGATCCTGCGTGGGCTCGGACACTTCTGATCGGAGACGTCCTAGGGATCAATCCCGCCAAGGATCTACTGCCATTGGCCATGGAACTTCACAAGAGTTGGGATCTGCTGGAACCGGGACAATTCCGGGAGGTCGAACCCATTCAATTCGAAAACCTTGTCGCGAAGGGTCATTCACTGATCTCACAGGAAAGCACTTTCATCGGTACCGCTGACTCGGACTCCATGACGGCATGTTTGGAAGTGATCCGAAAATTGGTTCACGAACTCGAAACCGCTTTCGACGATATCCAGCAAGTGGAGGCGCTTGTCAACACCAAGGTGCCCAGCGGCAAACGGAAGGGGCGCAAAGACAACTGGATCGACATTGAAGATCTCAGATCTGAGTACGAGGACTACCGAACAGAGCTCGATTTGTTTCGCGCGTCGCTAGTTGATGATGTTCTTCGACAACTGATCGTTTGTCTCACGACTTTCATATTGGATGGCATACGCGAACAGCGAGAGGAGGGACGCCTCGACTATCACGGCCTCCTGGTTTCCGCCAGAGAAACTCTGAGAGATCCGATTCGGGGGCCGGTCATCAGGTCAAAGGTGCACAACAAATACAAGTACCTTCTCATTGATGAGTTTCAGGATACGGATCCAATTCAGATCGAAATCGCCACATTAATAGCGTCTTCGCTCGATACCGAACCTTCGGCTTCATGGCAACAAACGCCAACTCTTCCTGGTCGGCTGTTCTTTGTTGGAGACCCTAAACAATCGATATACAGATTCCGTCGCGCAGACATCAGCCTGTACCTAGACGCTCAACGAAAGTACGAAAAGGGACAGTTGCAACTCTCAACAAATTTCCGCAGCACACCGGAGGTTGTTAACTGGATCAACGAAGTTTTTGGGAAATTGGTTCAGTCTCGTGCCAATAGTCAGCCGGCATATACGCCGCTGGTTCCAATCCGACAGAGCGCTCCGCGGGGTGACGCTGTCACCTTGCTCGGCACCACCGCCCACGAAAAGTCGGATACGAAAGACCTGAGCGCTGAGGATGTGCGTAGGTGCGAAGCACATGACATCACCCAAACCATTATTCGCATAGTCAGCGAAGGCTGGTCGGTGAACGGAGACGACACGTGGAGGGAAGCGAGATTCGGCGACATCGCTGTACTCGTTCCAACACGATCAGCCATGACCGACATTCAAAGAGATTTTGAAAAGGCTGGGGTTTCATATCGTGTTGCTTCGACCACCAATGTTTGGCGAAGTCAAGAGATACGGGACCTTGTCATGTGTCTGAGGGCGATCAACGATCCATCGGACTCCTTGGCGACTGTGTCCGCGCTCCGATCTTCGGTGTATGGCTGTGGCGACGATGATTTATATCAATTCAAAATGACCAATCCGGAGGCTTGGAACTGGAACGCCGTCAGCATCGGTGACCACACACAACGCGCAAAAGGTGGCGATCCAGTTGCTATCGGATTGGCTCATCTGGCCGAACTGCACGAACAACGTTCAACCTTGACACCTTCGGAGCTGCTTGGGCGGCTCGTCAGGGACCGTCAGCTCGAGGAACAATGCGCTGCTCGCATTAATCCCCGCGAGTCTCTGCGCCGGTTCCGGTATGTGGTCGACCAAGCTCGAGCGTGGTCTGATTCTGGCAACGGGCTTCTCCAAACATTCATTTTCTGGATCGACCAACAAACGGCAGAAAATGCTCGGCCCATCGAAACGGTCCTATCTGAGGACGACGATGACTCGGTCCAACTGATGACTATTCACGCGGCCAAAGGACTCGAATTTCCAATCACGATTGTCGCCGGGTTATCTCGGC
>JASMKJ010000431.1 GCA_030749275.1 Acidimicrobiales bacterium | reverse complement strand
GAAACTCTCGCCATGCGACTGAAGAACGGAAACGACTCAATCGTGTACACATCTGACACTGGGAGCAACTGGTCGATATCTGATCTTGGATCCAAGCCCGACATAGTCGTAGGGGAGGGCACCCTGCTCGAGATCAACGATGACCCCTCGATCCCACACATCAGTTGCGCTCACCTTGCTCAGGAAGCGAACAAAGCTGGGGCAAAACACCTCGTCGTAACCCACGTTCCGCCGGGGTCTGATCCATCCCGGCATCTCGACGAGGCAGCGGCAGTCTTCGAAGGCAAGGTTGAACTAGCGGTCACAGGCCGTACCTTTTCAACCACGGGCTAAGGAAGGGAAACCCAATGCGAGTCGACGGTCGAGCTAATGATGAGCTTCGTCAAATTTCGTTTGAACGCAATTTCACCGACCAAACACCGGGATCGGTGTTGGTGAGTTTTGGTCGAACCAAAGTCTTGTGCACCGTCTCCATCGACGATGATGTTCCGCGATGGATGAAAGGCAACGGTGAAGGTTGGGTCACAGCGGAGTACGCCATGCTCCCAGGCTCAAGCGGCGAACGCGTTGGCCGTGAAGCAAAAAAAGGAAAACAAAAGGGTCGAACCCTTGAAATTGAGCGACTCATCGGACGTGCCCTCAGGGCGGTTTGTGACATGACAGCCCTCGGTGAGCGTGAAGTGACCGTCGACTGCGATGTTCTGCAAGCAGACGGCGGGACACGGACAGCGTCAATATGCGGAGGATACGTAGCTTTGCACGATGCCTTCAGTCGTCTCGTAGACGACGGCGTCTTGGTCTCACACCCCCTAACTGATTATTGCGCAGCCATTTCTGTCGGGATCGTCGGAGAAGAGGTTTGTTTGGATTTGCCATACGTTGAGGATGCGGGTGCTGAGGTCGACATGAACGTGGTGATGACGGGTTCAGGAAAGTTTGTTGAAGTGCAAGGAACCGCAGAAGGAGACCCGTTTGATAGTGCTCAGTTAGGGCGTCTGTTGGAGCTGGCTCACAAAGGCATCGCAGAAATTGTTGATCTTCAACGAACGGTTTTGTCCGAACCCGTGGATTGAGAGACATGCGACTAGTCATGGCGTCGGCCAATGCGCACAAAGCGTTAGAGATTGCCGAAATCTTGATTGACCATGAAATTGAGCCGAGACCTGATGCTTTGGGAGAGATTGTCGAAGATCAAGACACTCTTGAAGGTAACGCTCGCCTAAAAGCGACAGCCGTGTGTCGGCAAACTCGAACCCCCGCCGTTGCTGATGACACGGGCCTCGAGGTTGATGCCTTGGGTGGGTTACCCGGAGTTAGGAGCGCGCGATTTGCCGGAGCGTCCGCAAGTGATGTGGAGAATTTGTCGAAATTGTTGGAGGACATGCATCAGTTTCAACCTGGAGAACGAACAGCGCGCTTTCGTACCGTAGCGATCGTAGTTTTTCCCGATGGCAGAGAAATTGTGGCTCATGGAGTCGTTGAAGGTTCGATAGCGGTAACGCCCCGCGGGACAGGCGGCTTCGGATACGACTCGGTCTTCGTTCCCGATCAAGGCGAGGGAAAAACTTTCGCCGAAATGAAAGCGGACGAAAAAAACATCATCAGTCACCGCGGTCGTGCTTTTCGTTCCTTGGCGAACTTGTTGGATCAATAACTACCAGTGACGAAGATCGATGTCCCACCGGTCGATTACCTGCTCGTTGCGCACAACATGCAGTGACTGATGTTTCGCCATCGTAGGGTCGATATGAGCGGGCACGAGAGAAACACGATCCCCAACGTTCAGAGGTTTTTCGGGGACGATATTGGTGTGTTCGTCAGAACAGAACAGAACTTCGCCTCCTACCCAGCTTGGGTTGCCATGATCCATTCCTTGAGACTTTAGGCCTGCATCGCAAACAGCGAATTTTTCGGCAACCGACACAACAGTCGATTGCAAAAAGAGGCCTTGGAGAAATGGCTGGTCGGTTTGCTCGTTGTAGGCAGTGTCCATAAGGACGTAAGAGCCCGCTTGAATTTCATTGACCCAGGTGTTGATCGCGTGAGTGCCGGTGCCACCTCCTGTGATCAGTTCACCCCCCACGGTGTCGTGAGCTTCGCAGAGTCGAGCCATGGCAGCCTCTACCAGCTCCTTGCGGCGTTCGAGATCGACCACACCCATGGCATGTCCCTCATAACCCATAACTCCGCGAACAGAAATTTTTGATTTTCGAGCAAGGTCCGCCAATTCTTCGGCCTCGTGAACCTCACAACCACATCGAAATCCAACTCGAATATCGATAACGCATTCTTTGATTCCAGCTTTGGCGGCAGCATCGATCGTTGCTTGGCTATCCACAGCCACCGTAACTCGAGCGTTGCTTGCCGCCATAGCAGCGAGTCGCTGTACATCCACCGTCTCGTTTGCAAGGAGAAGATCATCTCCCAGACCTGCTTCGGCCATGCCCAGAACTTCGCGGGGAGTGGCGCAGGTAAAGCCCTGGTGGCCGATTTCGTACTGCAAAGCGGCAAGAGCGGTTGTTTTGTGGGCTTTAACGTGGGGGCGGAGCCGGTTTCCGGGTAAACGTCGGGCCATCTCCGCGATATTGGATTCTAGAACATCAAGGTCCGCCCACAAAGCGGGAGTTGGGAGCTCATCAATATGCATGCAATGAGCCTACGGTGGACCAAGGTGCCGCCGCTGACAGCAGATAACCTCGGGGTTATGTCAGAGCACCATTCCGTAAGCGCGTTGTCCACCGGAACACCGGCGGGTCCTGCTGAGATCTACAACCGTTTATTAAACGACCGAATTGTTTTCCTGGGCACTGAAGTCGATGATGAGATAGCGAACATCCTTTGCGCTCAAATGCTTTTCCTCGAGGGACAGGACCGAGAAAAGGACATCTGGCTATACGTCAACAGTCCCGGAGGTTCGGTTACTGCTGGAATGGCGATATACGACACAATGCAGTTTGTTTCATGTGATGTAGCGACGGTCTGCATGGGTCTCGGCGCATCAATGGGACAATTTCTCCTCACGGCAGGAGCAGCGGGGAAGCGCTACTGCTTGCCCCACGCACGAGTCATGATGCACCAGCCTTCAGGTGGGGTTCGAGGACAGGCTTCGGACATAGCGATTCAAGCTGAACAGATGGCCTATATCAAACGCCTAATGGCCGAACGCATAGCGCTTCACAGCGGGCAAGATGTAGAGCAAATCCAAACCGACAGTGAACGAGACAGATGGTTCACCGCCGAAGAAGCCAAAGAGTACGGACTCTGCGATCACGTGATTGTGAAGCGAGGCGAAATCATCTAACGCTGCCCGGCCATTAGTTGGGAGCGGGGCTGCAGGTACGAGCGACGTATGAGTTGAGGTTGGCCACCGACTCAGATAGCCGCCCTTCGAACTCTTGCTGAGCTGTCCCGATAGCCGCCGACCTTTGTAAATCGTCGTCGAATTCGGTGGTATCGATGGCATAGGTAAGTGCTGATAGGAACGCAGCGATCACTTCGGCATCTCCACGGATCTCCAGGGGGGCCTCTCGAGCGACCCTTGTCGCTTGAGCCGAAGTTTGGGTCAACGCTCCCCGAACTGCGAGATCATCGGACGGCAGGACTTCGAGGCTGAGGGCGTCTATTTGTTGCAGTTCCGCTACCGCCTCACAGAATTCATGTTCGGGGTTCGAATCAGAGCAGCTGGTCGAAAAAACAATTGCAGCGACGAACGCGACACAGATTGAAAAAATTTTCACCCTGCCTGAGCTTCGGTAGCAATGCGCCGAAGGTCCTGCACTCCGTGCTCAAGGCCTTCCTGGTATTTGTATAAAGCGCTTCCTGACACCAAGACGTTCGCGCCGGCGGCAGCAGCTCCCGCAATCGTCGAAGCAGAAATTCCCCCATCAACTTCGATGTCGACGTCGTAGCCGCCTTCTTCGACAAGTGTTCGCAACGCTGACACTTTCGCTTCCATGCCCTGAATGTAAGCCTGACCGCCGAAGCCCGGATTGACCGTCATCACGAGGACCATCTCCAACATGTCCAAAACAGAACTCACCGAATCGAGAGGGGTAGAAGGGTTCAGCGCTGCAGCCGGCCTGCATCCCAGATCTCTGATTCTTCCCAAAGTCCGGTGAAGGTGACGAGTGGTTTCCACGTGGACGATCGCCATCTGGCAGCCTGCCTGCACGTAATTTTCGAGCATTTCGTCTGGATTGGCGACCATCAGATGGGCTTCGAACATCACATCGACATGTTCGCGGCAAGCCGCAATCACGTCGGGACCAAAGGTGAGGTTGGGTACGAAATTTCCGTCCATGACGTCCCACTGGATGCGGTCAACCCCTGCTGCCTCAAGAGCAACACATTCTTCTCCGAGGCGCGAAAAATCTGCGGGTAAGACAGAAGGGACAATCTCAATAGGACGATTCATGTAGGTGACCGTAGTCTGGGATTGATGTCTAAACGGGTCAACATTTACGATCTAGCAGTCGGAGGCGAGGGAGTGGGCCGTCTCGAAGACGGACGAATCATTTTTGTAGCCGGCGCGGCGGTTGATGACGAGTTAGTTGTGGAGTTGATCGAGGAGAAAAAGCGCTATACGCGAGGCGAAATCATAGAAGTTGTTTCTGCCGGGGAAGGGCGCCGCGAACCCCTGTGCCGGCACGTGCATGCTGGATGCGGGGGCTGTGACTGGCAACATCTGTCCGAAGAGGCTCAGATAGAGGCCAAAATTTCAACAGTAAGAGACGCTCTGATCAAGCTCGGTTCCATAGAACCGCCAGAAGTTGGGTATGTCGCAGGACCAGAATCTCTGAGGTATAGGACAACAGTTCGGGTCGGAATCAAAAACGGTCGACCGGCGTATCGACGTTCCAGATCGAACCAACTAGTGCAAGTTAGTGACTGCCCGATAGCTCACCCCTTGATGGATGACATTTTCGCTGAGGGTTTCTTTGGCACTGCGAACGAAGTAACAATTCGAGTCGGGGCACGCACCGGCGACCGGTTGGTTATGGGTCATCCAACCGCCGATGAGTTTGAGTTACCGGCAGGAGTTGTGCAGATCGGCAAGAATCAAACCCGTCGGGGAGCGAGTGCACACATTATTGAGGAAGTAGCGGGAGTTGAATGGCAAATCTCTGCTCGTTCATTTTTTCAAAGCTCACCCGAGGGTGCCGAAATGCTGGTTGCCTTAGTCGCGGAATGGTTAACGGCGCAAGACTCAGGTGAACAGGTCTTAGTTGACCTTTACTCAGGCGTCGGTTTGTTCTCCGGAACAGTCGGAGACTGGTTTCAAAAGGTAATTGCTGTGGAATCCGCAACTTCCGCTGTCAGCGACGCAACGAACAACCTTGGTGGGCACGTCGCCATTCACCATATGCAAGTCGAAAAGTGGGTTCCGGAACTGGCAGACGTTGTCATCGCTGACCCGCCGCGGGCGGGTCTGCGAGCACAGGGGGTCGAAATTATTCGCAAAACCCAAGCGCCTCACGTGGTCTTGGTCTCGTGTGACGCCGGCGCTCTTGGCAGGGATGCGGCGTTGATGGCCTCTGGTGGCTACGAGTTAGATCAAGTGGATGTTCTCGACATGTTCCCTCAGACAAGCCACGTTGAGGTGGTCTCAGGCTGGATCCGTCGCAACTAGCTAAAAAATGTGT
>JASMKJ010000430.1 GCA_030749275.1 Acidimicrobiales bacterium | reverse complement strand
GGTAGCTACTATGACCTTCCCACACACTTCGTAGCTAATATCGCGTTCCTCACAAAACGCCACCATGGCGCTACGACCAGAGACCGCGAGTTCTGCCTTCATGGATCCTGGTGTGTAATAAATTCCCGAGTGAAGAACACCGGAGTTACGCCCAGTCTGATGCCGAGCCGCCCCAGATTCTCGTTCCATTACTAGTACCGACGTTCCAGGATGCTGAGCGAGATAGCAATGCGCTGTTGCTAACCCGATGATGCCTGCTCCGACAATCACTACATCCGCACGGTCAATATTCAACGACTACGCCCTCCTTCGGTCAAGAAGGATATTGCGCGCCGCTGTTAGCGTCTCGATACGGCTTCCCGCGTCTTCTGCCGGCCCGCCATGGTCAGGGTGCGCGTTTCGCAGAAGACGTCGAAAAGTACGCCGCACTAGCCGGGAATCCGGCAAGTCCTCAGCCTGTTGTTGAGAAAACCCGAGTATCCCGAGGGCCCACAGTATTGGATCTATATCTACCGTCTCGCCCCAAGTTCCTTTGGGTAAGTCGCCGGAAAGGTACCGCAACAAGTCATCGTGGTCATGGCCTTGCCATCGTCGCGCAGAACGCAGCAAGGTCAACAAAGCCGTTCGGGTGTCTCCAGGCTGATCACTAGCACGGTAAAGAGCTGCCAATATGTGCGGTTCGGGACGACCGCTAGGCGCTAAGTCCAACGACACCCGTCCGTTTGTGGCTGTAAGAAGTCGATGGGTTGAACGCGTCAGGCCGATGCGATCCTTCTGTAGTCGATGTCGAAGACGAGGTTGAGGAATTCGAGCACCGACTTCTAGCAGATTCAGCAGCGCGGTCAAATCATTGTTCTCCTCATCCCCGAGCTGCTGGGCGTGGACCGCTACCACCGCTCCGAGCAACAGCCCGCCAGGGCCAGGTTGCGGTTCAAACTTCAGGTGATCTTCGCCCAACGCCACGCGACGAGTCGGAACCGCCGGCCGAGAATGCCAAACGTTGAGCTCAGCCAAAATCACTCCATGGACGCTACTAGGCGAAGTATCAACAGACTCATACTTGTTGGTCCCGAGGGGCTAGGGTCAGTTTCCATGGCTGATTCACATTCTGAGCTTCCGGATCGCAACCTCGCACTCGAGTTGGTACGTACCACCGAAGCCGCAGCTTTAGCTGCTGCTCGATGGATGGGTCGAGGTGACAAAGAAGGAGCCGATGGCGCTGCCGTCGACGCTATGCGAATCATTCTGGGTTCAGTTCCCATGGACGGTTTTGTAGTTATAGGTGAGGGCGAGAAGGACGAAGCTCCAATGCTCTACAACGGCGAAGCCATTGGGGACGGCACAGGGGCAAAAACCGATATAGCGGTGGACCCGATAGATGGGACCACATTGACATCACTCGGTCGCGGTAACGCTATTTCGGTTATCGCCGTCGCTCCCCGGGGGACAATGTTCGACCCTGGGCCTTGCGTCTATATGGAAAAGATCGCTGTGGGTCCACAGTCAAAAGGCTTAGTGTCAATCGACAAAAGCCCTACCGAGAATTTGGCGGCGATTGCTGAAGCGACCGGTAGGGGGGTTCGTGACTTAACGGCGGTCATTCTCGACCGCGACAGACACGCTGAACTAATTGATGAAGTTCGTCAAAGCGGAGCCCGAATTCGCCTAATTCCTGATGGCGACGTAGCTGGTGCCATAGCGACAGCCACAAGCGACGGGGCAGATGTGCTCTTTGGGATAGGCGGAACTCCCGAAGGCGTAATTTCCGCTGCTGCACTCAAATGTCTTGGCGGAGAAATGCAAGGGAAGCTTTGGCCAAGGAACGGAAGTGAACGGCAGGCAGCAGTTGATGCCGGATACGACCTCGATCGCATTCTTCATACAGACGACCTCATTCGATCCGACGATGTATTTTTCGCGGCGACAGGTATCACCGATGGCGAATTACTGCGCGGCATCCGATTCACAGCTGAGGGCGCTATTTCGGACTCTCTGGTGATGCGGTCGCAAAGCGGGACAGTGCGTCGCATCGAAGCGACACACAACATCACTAAATTAAGCGAATTTTCTTCGGTAGATTTCACCTAGCAAGTTCTGTCACCACAAAACCTGCGCAGGTCCGTACCTTCTCC
>JASMKJ010000429.1 GCA_030749275.1 Acidimicrobiales bacterium | reverse complement strand
GGTTCAACGGCAGTCAGAATGTTAAGAAGAACAGGGCACACTATGATTCGACGTATCGCTATTTATCGCTTCATTGCGCTCGTTGTCATGAGCGGCGTTTATACAGCAACCGCGTTAGCGGACGAACGGCCCAATGTGGTTTTGGTGATGGCTGATGACCAGGGATGGGGGCAGACGGGCTACTACAATCACCCGATTCTTAAAACCCCGAACCTTGACGCCATGGCAGCGAGTGGCCTGCGATTCGACCGCTTTTACGCCGCGGGCCCTGTTTGCTCGCCGACGCGAGCGAGCGTCCTGACCGGACGTACACACGATCGGACAGGCGTCCTCTCGCACGGGTATGCATTGCATCGGCAGGAACGAACGATTGCTCGCGCGATGCAGCAGGCCGGGTACGTAACCGGACACTTCGGCAAGTGGCATCTCAACGGTGTGCGGGGGCCTGGAGTTCCCGTCCTCGATTCTGATCCGCACCATCCCGGTCATTTCGGCTTCGATCACTGGCTCACCGTGACAAACTTCTTTGACATGAATCCCATTATGAGTCGCATGGGTAAGTTTGAAGAGTTTCAGGGTGACTCATCCGAGGTCGTTGTTGCTGAGGCATTGAAATTCATTCAGCAAGCCAGACAACAGAACAAGCCATTCTTTACCGTGATCTGGTACGGTTCACCGCATAGCCCCTGGGTTGCCAGCAAAGAAGATCAGATCGATGGCGAAGAAGCCAAATCGGCTCATCATCATGGTGAATTGGTGGCGATGGATCGCAGCATCGGAACGCTTCGGGCGGGATTGAAGCGTATGGGTGTCGCGAACGATACGCTGGTTTGGTTCTGTAGCGACAACGGTGGCCTGAAAGGTGTCGGACACGATTCGGTTGGCGGACTGCGAGGTAACAAGGGAAGTCTCTGGGAGGGGGGCCTACGAGTGCCGGGAATCATCGAATGGCCAGCTCACGTCAAACCACGAATCACATCGTACCCAGCATCCACCATGGACATCCTGCCCACGTTGGTTGACGTGATCGGAATGCCGTCGGACGCAATGCTGGACCGCATCGACGGGGCCAGCATCAAACCACTCCTGGCCCGCGAGATTGGTCGGCGGTCAAAGCCGATACCGTTCCATTACAAAGGCCGCGCGGCCCTCATCGATAACAACCTGAAGCTCGTAAAACTCGGAAAGGGTGACTACCAGTTGTTTGATCTGGCGGTTGATAAGACCGAGTCCCGCGACATCGCCAGTGAACGGCCAGACGCAATGAAGCGTCTGCGAATTGCGATCGATGCGATGGTCACATCTGTGGCCAATAGCCAATCAGGCGCGGACTACCCGGAGGGCAAGGTAACTCGCGAAGGGCCACATGGTCGGTTTTGGTCCGCGATTCCGGAGTATCAGCCGTTCCTCAGGGTCTGGGCCGCTCGTCCCGAATACAAGGATTGGATTAACAGGAAACAGCGGAGTAAGAACCGCGAACGTAAGAAGCAGACGAAGAAAGTGGTGAAATGAAACCGACCACGCTCATTCTTGCTATTCTTGTCTTGCTTTGCAGCGGCAGGTCCGGCGTCAGCGCCGAGACTCGCCCGAATGTTTTGCTGATCGTTTGCGACGACCTGAATAACCACGTCAGCACATCGGGGTACCAGCCGCTTAAGACGCAGGGCCTGGAAAAACTTGCGGCCGCGGGCACGACGTTCGGTCGAGCCTACTGCCAGTACCCGGTGTGCGGTCCATCGCGGGCGTCGTTTCTCAACGGGCTTTACCCTGAATCGACGGGCATCCTCGACAACAAGTTGGACATCCGCAACGTGCGCCCCGGCACGAAATCAATGCCCCAGGTGTTCAAGACCAACGGCTACTGGACGGCCGGCGTGGGTAAGGTTTTTCATAACACGAAGGCCGACCCGGGCGACGTTGCGTGGCACGAAGTGATCAGGTTCAGCAACGAAGAAAACCTCGTCGAAAGGAAGCTGCGCAAGGCTTACGAATTCGAACACGGGCCGATCATGGACGAAGGCGATCGGGCCTGGCGTCGCCACCTCAAGGAACACCGCAGCGCCTTGGCGGGTCAGACGCCGCCGGGCTACGGCCCGACCCAGATGCGCGACGAACAGCACAAGGACGGCAAAAACGTACGCCAGGTCGCCAGGTGGCTGGACGACAAAGCCCACGGCAACAAGTCGTTTTTCATCGCGTGTGGTATTCAGAAACCACATGTGCCGTTCTGGGCGCCGCAGAAATACTTCGACCAGAACCCGCTCAGCGCGATCGAATACCGCCCGATCCCGAAGGGCGACTGGGAGAACAGGCCCCGGCTGGCAATCTCGAAGCGGTACGAAGCGTTTGGCTTCGAACTGGAGATAGAAAACGACGAGTTACGTCGTAAGTACACGCAGGCTTATCACGCTTGCATCACGTTCATCGATGCACAGATCTCTTTGCTCTTTGATGCGCTCAAACGCAACGGCCGCTGGGATGACACGATCATCATTTTCACCTCGGACCACGGCTACCACCTGGGCGAGCACGCGCTGTGGGGCAAGGTGACGCTGTTTGAAGAATGCGCGCGTGTGCCGATGATCGTTCGCGTGCCCGGGCTGACGAAGGACGGCACCAGGAGTGAGGCGCTCGTGGAACTGGTCGATATGTTCCCGACGCTCGTGGAACTGTGTGGCATCAACGGTCCAAACGAACTTCAGGGCAAGAGCCTTGCCCCTTTGCTTAAAGACCCGAACGCCAAAGGTCGCTCGGCTGCATACACAGTGGTCAGCCGGGGCAAGGCCCTGGGCCGCTCGATCCGCACGCAACGTTGGCATTACGGCGAATGGGGCAGCGCGGATCAGGCCGAGCTGTACGACCTTATCAACGACCCGCACGAAGACAACAACCTGGCGTCCAAGCCGCGTTTCGCCGAGCAACGTCGCCAGATGCACTCGCTGCTGACCAAGACGCGCAAGAGTGCCGAATCCAAACGCAAATTAGTGAAACCGCGAAAGAAATGATATGAAAAGACCTCGCCAATCGAAAAATGCGATGCCCCATTGCAACTGCCTGCTCCTTATTCTCCTGCTCGCATTTGCTCCGAACGCCCGTGCCAACCCATTGAATCGAAATCCTTCCGGCGGGGGGACTACTAGAGAGCGCCCGAATATCATCATGTTTCTGATCGACGATCAGAACCCATCGAGCATCGCCGCGTTTGGGGGCGACACCTACACTCCCAACCTCGACCGCATGGCACAGGAAGGAATGAAGTTCACTCGAGCGTACGTCAGCAGCTCGGTTTGTACTCCATCTCGATACAGCTTCCTGACCGGTCGGTTTGCCGGCAACTCGCATAGCAAAAAATACACCGATGAAATCGGCGGCAAACAGAATCAGGGGCTCCCCAAATTCAATGTCGCACTTGAACGCGACAACATGAACGTCGGAAACGTTCTCCGAGAAGCTGGCTATACCACCGGGTTCGTTGGGAAGTATCACCTCACTTCCAGTCTGGATTTTCCGGAGTTCTACAAAGGGAAAGACAAATGGATCAACATTCCCAAAGACGCGAGTCCCGGGCCGGAAGCCTCGGCTCAGTTTAAACACAACGAACGTTGGATGCGTCGATACCTCCAAACGCTGGGCTTCTCCTGGGCGAAGAACGTCTACCCGGAAAATACGCATTCGCCCTATTCTGCGCACAACCCAGAGTGGACGACGGTAGCCGCTTTGGAATTCATTGAAGAGAACAAAGACGGCCCCTTTTACCTTCATCTTTGCAGCACCCTGCTGCACGGGCCGGATCGGTCCTGGCGAAAATCCATGGATCACCCGCTCATCACCGGAGAGGGGGAAGTTGAAAGTCTTCCGGACGTCATGACTCCTCGCGATGAGCTTCTGAAAACAATCGCCGAAAGAGGTTTCGATCCCGACAGCCATGTCGCTGGTGAAGCGTGGATCGACGATTCGCTCGGAGCGATTCTCCGAAAGCTCAAGGAACTTGGAATCGATGACAACACGCTGGTGATTTTCGCGCCGGATCACGGCCGCGATGGCAAAGGATCTGTTTTTTCCCACGGCGGTTGCAAGGTGCCGATGATTATGCGCTGGCCAAACGGAATCCCTGCCGGGCAGGTGTGTGAAGAACTCGTGCAGAACATCGACCTCGTCCCCACCTTCTTCGACTTGGGGAAAGCGGAAAAACCGAAGTCGTACCGAATCGATGGACAGAGTCTCACCCCGCTTTTCCAAAACGGAGAAGCCGACGATTGGCGGAATCATCTTTATCTCGAAATGGGAGCAGCGCGGGCAACGGTCACGGAAGACTGGTCCTACATTGCCGTTCGCTACACTAAAGATCAGATCGCTTCCATCAAGAAAGCATCGCCGCAAAACTTACCCAAAGCCATGTCCTACATCGGACGTTCAGGTATTGGAGTTCGAGGCGCAGATCGCCCCGGCTTCTTCGACGAAGATCAGCTCTACGACCTGCAGCGGGACCCGAAAGAAATGAAGAACCTGGCTTACAAAAAAGCTCAGGCCACTCGCCTCAAAGAGATGCGCGACCTGATGCAACAAGACCTCGAAGTTATTGGCCGTCCTTTCGGTGAGTTCATTCCCGGAGGGAACGCCGCTGCCACCGGCCAGATCGACAAACAGATCGAAATCGTTAAGCAGCTCGACATCAAAGGCAAGAAGGTAACGGTGCCGAAAGCGCTGAGGACAGCCCCGGGAGCTACCAATGAACCAACTCCCGACGACAAAGCGGCAAAAAAAGCGAAACGTGAAGCCCGCAAGAAGGCTCGCAGAAAAGCCAAATCAAACAATCAGAAAAACTCCGATAAATAATCCGATGAATCTCCTTTCACTCTGTTTCTTCTGAGCCCGGTCAATGCATCGGATCGGCGCAAGGTACTGCTCATCGTCTGCGATGACCTAATACGCGTCAGCACTTCGGGCTATTCTCACCTCCAGACTCCCCAACTTCGATCACGAGACTTACCGCAAGCAAAACATTGTTGTCAGCCTCGCGTGCTTCGGCGGCAATTCTGTCCTGTGTGTTGTACCCCTCGTCGAGTGTGGTCTAGTCTAGGTGATCTTTCGTGACTTTGCTAAGTGCGGTCGGTGATTTCAACCGCTGCATCCTGAGATGTATGCTTTTTGCGCGAGGTTGCATCAACTTCAGCATTTCGTCATCGCGCGCAATCCGCATCGGTGAGGTGGACGCGAGATGGACCGCTGCAGGTTTCGGAGTTGATCCTGTGCCTCGTTTTTCGATCCGACCCGCGAACTCGAATCAGTTCGCGTTAGGTTGTCTTCGCCCCTCGAACCCAACCAGGTTGCTAACAAGCAGGGGGTTGCTAAATAGAGAGCGCGAGAGTTTGAACGCTATTTTCCGGACAGACGGAAGCAACCCACCTTCGTGGCGCTCATCGACAGAAAACCGCGAGCGCGGTTACGCTGCGAGGGTCATCGCAAAGTGTTGCGAACACTGCGGATAAGCGGCGACATCTGCGCACCGCAAGTTCGCCCTCAGAGCTAACTGGCGTGTCGCTCTGATTTCGGAAAGTTGAAGGAGCACGCCGGAAGCAACGCTCTTCGTAACCACTCTCTTTCGGGGTGGGGCGCTTAAGTTGTTGCCACGACTTCGTTTTGCGAGTTCGCGTTCGTTTCGATTGGCGTAGCCCAGCGTTACTGGGAGCGTAGCGGGCATCTAAGAGACCGAAGCCGCGGATCTAGCGTGGAGTATCCCTGCTGCTCCTGCCGCACTTACCAGGTCAGCTTTCCCGTGGCTGGGGCCCGCACCGTTGACGAGGCCGAACCAGTAATCGAAGCCATGATCGGCGGGGGTGGCTTTCTCGAGGAGGTGCATCCGGTGAAAACGTTCGTCGAGGCCGGAGTAGACTCCGGTGCGATGGTGGTTGCGGCCCGTGAGAAAAGTGGCACGCGATGGGGAGCAGGTAGGGGCTCCCGAGTGGAAGTCGGTGAAGCGCACGCCACCGGCGGCCAACTTGTCGAGGACGGGAGTCTTGACGGGACCACCGTAACAGCCGAGGTCGCGGTAGCCGAGGTCGTCGACGAGCAGGGTGATGACGTTGGGCAGCTTATCCTTGGCAAGACCGGGGCAAACCAGCAGCAGGAAACAAAAGATGTGAGGATTGGCTTCATGTTATTTGACCACCAAAAATCTCTCCCAAAAAAGGCTCCGCCATCGGAAAAACCGTAAACGAAGCTTTTTCACGAAACGGATTCTCGCAATAGCCTAAGTAAACGAGGGCGCCTTGCTCAATTATGTTCTTTTGAATCGAAACTAGTTTCTCCCTTTCACGATGACTAAAATCTACTTTGTGCTGTTCCTTTCCATTCTCTTTGCCCGCACCGCAACTGCTGGCGAAAAGGTGGAGCGTGCCAAGATGATATTCACTCAGTACGTCACGCTTGCGGGCAAGTTTGCTCCCGCTGTGGCGGACCGGAGGTTTCGTTCATGTGGTTCTCCATCTTGGATTCTTACGGCTATCAACGTTTCTCTTCGGCATGGGCGGTTCTTCCTTCCGCAGATTGCGGGGCGAAGAAGCTCAGCGTGCCGTCGTTGAGGACAGCCAGGGAGTGTTCGAAGGGAAGG
>JASMKJ010000428.1 GCA_030749275.1 Acidimicrobiales bacterium | reverse complement strand
TTACTTCATACCAATCACCGTTCAAACGCCCCTTTCCCTCTGGTATATCTAAGTGCTCCGGGGTCAAAGAATTCATCATTGCCTGCATCGCAGCCATGCGTTCAGCCATGATTTCCAACAATTCATCTAACGATTCAGGGTTCTCGGGAAAGAAGTCCCCGTGACGATCCATGAAACCCTCAAAGTCTGGTTCTTCGCCCTGGTTTCGTTGTTCAATCATCTGATTGAGCTCAGCCATCATGTCTTTCATGGGCGCCAGATCTTCGGGTTGCATCTCTCCCATAGCTCCAGCCATTTGATCGAATTGGCTTTGAGCAATTTCTTTTTTCAGTCGCTCAATGAGTTCGTCAAACTGTTGTCTGGCTTCGGGAGATAAGAAGTCATAATTTTGCAGGCCTTTTACTTTGCCCGCGAGGTCAGGCGGCAACATGTCGAGTTGTAGGTTCTTGTCGATCGATGAGGCCTCGGCAATATCGCTGGCTCGCTCATCCCCTGATGCAGCGGTGTCGGCGACGTGGTCTTCGATCGCGTCTCGTTCCTCGGCGACAACGTCGTCAAGCGTTTCGTTGATTTCGTCGTAGATACCACCCAAGTCGAATTGATCAAGCATCTCTTCTCGACGTTCCCGAAGCTGGTCGAGCATGTCGCGGAGACCTTGCAGGTGATTGCCGTCTCGGTCTTGAAACCCTTGTTGCATTAGGCGGCGCATAGCCGCGTTGAGGTCTCCGTGATACAGCAAATCATCGGTGAGCTCTTTGAAGAGATCTTCAGCGTCATACTCGAAGCCGACTTGGGTGCCGTCCCAGGCGGAATAACGAAAACGTGCGCCCTCTCGTTTTCGGTTTCGTCGTCTGATCACCATGATCGCTTTGTCCTCATCCGAATTGTTGTTTAGCCCCGGCCTCTATAGGTTGCGCGCACACCCAGGGCCTCTTTGTTGAGACGTTTCGACAGATGTAATCCTTCGAGAATGAGTTCAACGGCGCTTGCTAGCTCGGCCGGGTCAGACGAATCGGTGAGTTCTGCTGCCGCTTCAGCTAGATCAGCATTCCCGGCAAGTAGGTCAGCGTATTCCACTGACCCTATGTCGTCACCCGTGTGAGCAACCATGCCTTCGTCGAAACCATTGACAACCGCCACTAAATCCTCGGGTGAGAATCGGCCCTTAAAGACTTCCAATACGGCGGCATTCAACATTTGGAGGACAATCTGACCGTCGCGTCCTTCTTCGATGGACTCGATCTCGATTTTGCCGCTGGACGATGCCATTAAAGCTTCGAGGTCGCTGACCCGCGGTACTACATGGTTCTCACCTGCCTGCAGAGCGCGGCGGGTGGCGTTCGCTACAAGTGTTTCGTAGTTCGTCACTGTCATTCGTACCGACACCCCGGATCGCTGATTGACCTGGGGGCTGGATCGGCAGATGTGACTGAAGGTAGCTATGACCTCAGCCATGAATT
>JASMKJ010000427.1 GCA_030749275.1 Acidimicrobiales bacterium | reverse complement strand
GGCTTTCACAGCTCTACGCCGCGCACGTCAAAGTTCTCAAAATTGACGGCCACTTAGTGGTGGTCCCAAGCCTGAAGGAGTAGGGATGAGTGACACGCCCCCAATTCATCCCCCCGCATCGAAGCAGCACCGCGCCGTCTCCTCCCTAGTCCTGCTCAACACCGGAGAAGAGCGAATATGCCGCGAAAGGTCTCATGGGTCTTTATCCGGTCGAACCAATCCGAGACTGCAATGAGAGAGTTTCTTCTAGCTAACTGAGTGTCTCATCTCCAATGATCGACTAGATGCCTGTTCGTCATCACCGCAGGGCAGGTACCGTGAACCCTGTGCCTAGTAAACCCGATGAACTTCCTGACGGTGCTCGCCGTCAACTTGATGCATTGTTCCGCTCAGACCCGTTGATGGCAGAACTGGGTGTCGAGTTATTGATGTGGTCCCCTGGGATTGCCAGGGTGCAAGCGACGGTGAACGATAGCCACACCAATTTCTTGGGCGGCGGACACGGCGGGATCCTGTTCTGCCTCGGTGACATAGCGATGTCCTTCGCTTCGAACGGCTACGGCCGTCAAGCCGTGGCGACCCAAATCGATATCTCATATCACCGGGGGGTCAGACCAGGTGATTTGGTTGTCGCCACCGCATCGGAAATCAGCCGTACCAGACGCTTCGCCCATCACAGAGTCGACATGGAAGCCAATGATCGTCTAGTTGCGAGCGCAACTGGAACGACGTTTAGAACCGACGAATGGCTTTTGAGCCCCGAAATTTGGTCAGATGAATGGCGGCAGAAATATTGAACCGCAGAAATCGGTCCGCTTGGGCATTCCTAGTTGCCCTAGTTCTAGGCTCAGGTTGTGGTCCCGACGGTCCGCAGGTCGTCCGAGACCCAAACCCGTCGTTGGTGGAACCAGTAACCGCGTCGACAGATGAAGTCCCCAACGACGAGTCGCAATCAACCCGGGTAACAGCTAAGTACGACACCGAAAAAGGGGACCCGGAGGTTCAAGTAGGTGGCTCAGCAACGATTTTGTTCGCAGACGATCCAATGCCGATCACGGGCTGGACCCCCTGGGACCATTTCTGCACTTGGTCGTGTCGCAACGTTCTAGACCAAATATTAGAGACGCTCACCGTAGTTCTACCCGATGGTTCGACAGCACCCTGGTTGGCCGAACGAGTTGAACCCAACCCCACGATGCTCAACTGGACCGTTACCTTACGTAAAGACCTCAAGTTCACCGATGGTCGACCCGTCACAGCACAGGTAATCAAAGATGGTTACGAAGAGTTCTTGAAGACAGGTGAGGTAACCAGAGGTTTGTTGCGTGACGCCCGGATCAACGCGATCAAGATCGTGGATGATTATCGCCTCATGATTGATCTGACCGAACCAAATCCGGGGTTAGAAGTCGTCTTGGCTGGGCCGATAGGCAGAGTCTTTTCCGTCGAAGCTGCAATGGCTGACCCCGCCGCATTCCTGCGCAGCCCGGTTGGTACCGGGCCCTACCTTATGAAGCCGTGGAATGTTGGGGAACCAGTCAAGCTAATAGCCAACCAGAACTACTGGAGATCCGGCTCAGGGAAGCCCCCCATTCCATATTTGGATGAATTGGTGTTTCGTGAGGTAGCGGATGAACAAGAGCGCGTTGAAATGGTTCGAAGCCGAGAGGCGGACTTCGCGCAATCCCGTTCAACCCTTGCAATTTCTCGGGCGCGAACTTTAGAACTCACAGTCATATCTCGAAACGAAGACAACGTCGGAGTCGTTCTGTTCAACACCGTGCGATCGCCGGTTGATGATGTCCGGGTGCGGAAAGCACTTCAACTAGCGGTGAATCAGGAAGCGTTAATCAAGGCATCCTTAGGCGCTGGAGCTGGTGAACCGGCAACCCAATGGTTCGCACCAGAAAGCCGCTGGTGGTCGGGGCTAGCGGCCGATGCGTGGCCTGAATTGGATGTCTTCGAGGCTAAGCAACTGCTTGCCGCGTACGTGAACGATGTTGAACGGTCAGATGATCGTTCGCCAGGTTCCAAAATTTCGATCGACCTTCAATGCACCGACGATATCCACCTTTCATCGATGACCCGAGAATTGAAACGACAGTGGGAAGCCACAGGATTTGTAGAGGTCGAAATTGAAACCACTACACGCAGTGGCCTACTCCAACGAGTCTTGGGGTCAGTAACTGACCGACCGGGCTTTAGTGGTGATTTTTTGGCGACTTGCTGGCGAGTAGGTGGAGAGTCTGATCCAGCCATGATGTTTGCACCGATGTTTGGGCCGGTTCGCACATCGCCGTTAAATGTCAGCAACCTTCATAATGACTCCCTAACAGCTTTTGTGGAGCTTCTGCATTCCAGTTCGGTCGAAACTGTGCGGCAAGCTGCGGTAGAGCAGTTGATGTTGGCGTTAGTCGAACAAATGCCGATGATCTATCTATCCCATTCGCAGTCAGCGCTGATAGGACATTCCAACACCGAAGGACTTGGGGGGTGGACTCTCCCCAGTGGCGAAGCGGTCTATGGCCAAGTTGCGGGTGTTGGGCGCTGGGCGGAAGTTTGGATCTCCGATGAGTAACCCCGATGTTTCCCTGGAGTTATTGGGCTGGGCAAAACAAGGGGTCCCATACCCAGAGTTGATGAGCAACCAAGGGATTAGTCGAGTTGTTGTTGAGCATCGAGGGGCTTATGAAATTTTGGGCCCTTCTGGTGCTCATGAAGCTGTCTTGGAGACGGCATCGCGTGAAGAGGCTGATGACCCCACTGACTATCCAGCGGTTGGAGATTGGGTAATCCATACCCTTGAAGCCATTGATAATCGGCGCGTCGGCATCATTGAGGTTTTACCTCGGCGTTCCAGAGTGCTCCGTCGTGCCTCTGGGGCAGCACCTGTACCTCAAGTTGTTGGAGCCAACATTGATGTTCTAGCTATCGTGATCTCTGCTGATCAGTCACTGGACGAACATTTGATCGAACGCTACCTGGTAACGGCCGAAGGAGCAGAGACCTCTCCGGTGATCCTCGTAAACAAGAGTGATTTGGGAGGGGCGGAAAACATCCGAGCTCTGCTCGAAGAGCGTGGTATCCGATGTCCTATATATCTGATTAGTGCAAAAAATTCGAGCCAGCTGACTCCAGTGGCTGAATTGTTACATCAAGGATCGACCGTCGCCGTAACAGGAGCATCCGGCGTAGGGAAGTCGACCCTCGTGAATCAATTGGTGGGTGACGCGGTTCTCGCTACCGGTTCCGTTACAAGCGAAGGCTCGGGGCGCCACACCACCGTTCGCAGAGAACTGGTGTTGGCTCAACAGGGGGTATTGATCGATACCCCGGGCTTGAGGGAAGTTCAACTGTGGGAA
>JASMKJ010000426.1 GCA_030749275.1 Acidimicrobiales bacterium | reverse complement strand
TCACCGCGTGCTCACGACTGAGTTTGCTTGTCTTGTCCGAGTCACCGTTGAGGAGAGGGCGAAGGCCAACGTACACACCCACGACATCGTTGTCCGTTAACGGATGAGCCAAGACCTGGTTCAAAGTTGTCAACAAATATGTAATGTCTTTTCGGGTGGCTGCCGGGTGTGCGCGGTTCAGATCCCAATCGGAGTCAGTGGTCCCAACAATCCAATGGCTTCCTGACGGAATGACAAAGAGCACGCTGTCAGCGGTGCGAAGTATCAGACCTTTTTCGAGGTCAATTCGGTCCCTGGGGATGACAAGATGGATTCCCTTAGACGCCCGCACTCTTGAACTCGCCTCACCCGCGTACTCTTCGATTTCGTCGCTCCAGACACCGGTGGCATTGACCACTGTTCCGCACGAGACTTCGAGTTCACGATTTGACTCAAGACATCTGACGGTAGCTCCAGAGACACGACCTTGCGAACGCGAGAGGGCGACCACCTTCGCTGAGGTAACTATCGATGCGCCTAACTGAGCGGCAGTGCGCGCAGCAGAAATGACGAACCGAGCATCGTCGACGGAAGCATCGGAATAGATGATGGCTCCTCTGTGACTATTGGATGCCAACGCCGGAGCGCTACTCCCGACTTGCTTGTGACTCAGGTGCCTATGACGGGGAAGCGAGCTAGCGTTACGAGCTGCCATCAGGTCATACAGTCCGATTCCTAACCCTGCATAGAGGCGCTCTGTGAAGCGTTGAACTGGATAGAGAAAATCGACTCTTGTAACCAGATGAGGGGCGATGTGGGACAAAAGAAGGTTTCTCTCAAAAAGTGCTTCCCTAACGAGACTGAATTGAAGTTGCTCCAAGTAGCGAAGCCCACCGTGGATCAGCTTGCTTGACCGGCTAGAAGTTCCGGAAGCAAGATCGTGCTGTTCGACTACAGCGACGCTTAACCCCCTAGCGGCTGCATCAAGAGCGCATCCAATGCCGGTAACACCAGCGCCAACAACGAGAACATCCAACCGCTCTTCAGTTAGACGGCGAATTGCGTTCTGTCTGTGGTGAGAGCCCAGAACATCGCCGGAAGGACTTTCTTGAGCAGGAAGATTTGCGCCTTCGTCCACGCATGCAGGTTAGGGCGTAGATAGATCGAACAATCTCATCTGTTGAGAATCTAGAGTCGAGTGAAGTGGACAAGAACGAACGCATTTGGAAATTGCTCATGTATCTGCGAGCCAACCCCGTCCCCGTTAGTTGGGCTGAGATAGTTCGCGACACAGATCTATACGTTGACGATGGCCCCAGTTCTAAAAAGACTTTCGAGCGTGACAAGAAAGATTTAAGGAATAGTGGTATCCCCATTCACACGGAAAGCATTGGAGGCAGCGACGAGGCCGCTGGCGGAACTCGATACGCCATCAGGGACTCGGATGTGTTCTTGGATCTAGAGCTTTCCGATGAAGAAGGTCTTGCCATTGAGATGGCTGCCTCAATGGTTCAATTTGATGCAGCGTGGGAAATAGACGCACTTGCGAAGCTCGGAGCTGGCACCTTGCCGGGCCCACCTCCACTTAGAGCTCAACTGAGTGCACCCGATGAACTTATTGCGCTCCATGACGCCGTCGACCGGAAGTGTGTGATCAGCTTCGTATATGGAGGGCGAAGTCGTGACGTGGAACCCGTTTTGGTGTTCTGGAGACAGGGAGCTTGGTACGTACACGGGTACGAAGACGGAGTTCCAAAGAACTTTAAAGTAGAGCGGTTCCAAAGCTCTCTTGTCCTCGGCGCAGAGAATTCTGCGACAGCCTACGAGGTGCCCGATCCTGGTGATGCAATGGCGAAAGACCCATTGCTCCACGGACCCGATGATGGACTTGTGGCGCGGGTATTAGTCAACCCTCCGCTGTCTCGACTGGTCGAGCGCGACAGAGGAGGAGTTATCGAACGTCGTGATGACGGATCAGTAGTGATAGAAGTGGATGTCCGAAGCCCAGGAGCGTTCCGTTCTTGGTTGTTTGGAATGGGTGATCACGCCATCGTCCTGAGCCCAGCGGAGTTGGTGGAAGATGTGACCTCTTGGTTACAAGCCTTGGTGGATTCAGCTTGAGAAAACGACGTACAAACGACGCGCGGTTGGCATTGCAGTTGGCAATGATGCTGTGGGCCTATGAGCATCAACCAGTCAGTGTCTCAGAAGTAGCTGAACACTTCGGAATTGACTCAGACGACGCATACAGCGAGCTATACCCACTCCAAGGCGTTGAGGTCGCCGTAAATGAAGAGTTCCACAACCTGGGTCTGATCGTGGATGAAGACGGCGACATTTTATTCGACATCAACCCGTTAATAGGGCGACCCCGAAGGCTTGAACGAAGCGAAGCCGTGGGACTTCTCGCGGTTGCGAACGCAGCACTCGTTCTACCGGGCATGGACGTTGACGCGCTTAGGACAGGAGTATCAAAACTGGAAACAGCGCTTGGGACCGCCTCAACCATCGCCGTTGATATATCCGACCCCGACTTCCTTGAAACCGTCCAACAAGCCACCAAAAATCGCGAGTGTATTCGAATCGAGTACTACGCCCGTTGGACTGATGAGACATCGACACGCACAGTGGAACCATACGAAACACTCAACTTATCTGGAGACTGGTACTTACGTGCTCACTGTCAACTTCGAGATGAACATCGGACTTTTCGGATTGACCGGATTGAAGAAGTCGAACTCACCGGCACCAGGCACGAACGACCAGATCCAGGCAATGAAGCCTTCACAGGGGGAGAAGAAGCCCCCATCATCAGAATCGAAATACCCAGCAGTGCGCGATGGATGATTGAATCGCTGCCTGCTCAGGTCATCGAAGAAGGAGAAACGTTGCTTGTCGAAATCTCAGTTTCGAGCACCGTATTCTTGGAACGACTGCTGCTGCAACTCGGCGCAGATACTCAAGTCGCTACTAGTGGACCATTCCAAACTCTCGGGCCCAACGCGGCTAAACGCCTCTTGGGTCGCTACGAGAAGCTATGACTCCAGACTAGGGTCCGCCCATGCTTCGACTTCGTTCCCGCTGCCGCTCAGCTATTGGGCGCTTAATCCGAAGTGTGTCCAGAACACTCAATCGAGCCGCGTCGATAGGACCTAACGACCACGGAGCCAAGCCGTACAAACAGTTTGGGAGGGGTTCGATAATTAGTTGGCCCACCGGGAACATGTACGGAGAACGATGGATCAGCATCGGTGAAGACACCATGATCGCCGGGCACGTCACACTTTCTGCAGGGATGGTCCCCGATCAACAGATGATGACTGACCCCGTCGTCATCATCGGAGATAGATGCCTTATCGGAAGAGGGAGCGCGATAGTCGGCCATTACCGAATAGATATCGGGAATGACGTATTTACCGGTATGAACGTTTACATCACAGACCAAAACCATGGCTACGAAGATCTTGATATCCCTATTGGTGTTCAAGACCCCCAAGATGACCCCGTGGTGATTGGATCTGGAAGTTGGATCGGATCAGGTGCCGTCGTCCTGCCCGGAGCGCGAATCGGAGAACACTGTGTCGTAGCTGCCAACTCGGTTGTTAGGGGGCAGTTTCCACCCAATGCCGTCATCGCCGGAGTTCCAGCCAAAGTCGTTCGCTTCCACGACGGGGTGAACTGGAAGCGGCCGGAAAACTGACCTAGGTCGAAGAATCGTCGACGAGATCAACCACTACAGCCCAGTGATCCGAAGCAGTGACCCCGTCAACGGGCTCAACCCCCGCGAGATACGCGCCGGAAATATTCCCCATCGGCGTCGGACGAGGCCAAGACACAAACACGTAGTCAAGCCTGCGCTGAGGCCAAGTGGCTTCTTCAAGGTAAGGATTTTTCTTATCCCAAGTCCACCCTGGTGAATCGTTGCATTGTGGCCACGCATCGGTCATTGCCAGACCTTCGATGGGAGTCGGTGTTTCTCCCGTGATCATCCGAATCTCCGTCGAATTTGGGGTTGCATTAAAGTCACCAGCCAGAAGAACCGGGTGACCATCTGGATCATGTCTGGCTGCAACTAAATCGTAAATTGCTTCCACCTGGCGTTGCCTCCGAGCGCTCTGATCAAAGCGGTAATCCAGGTGGGTACATATGACCGGTATCGGAGTCCCGAATCGGTCCAGCACCGCCATTAAAGCCCACCGGGTTCCGGGACCCTCGGTCGGCGGCAGCTGGACAGCTTCGGTTTCGATGATCGGATACCTAGACAAGATGGCGTTGCCAAAAGAGTGGCCTTTCCACCAACGTTCAGGTGTCCTTACGTAGTGCAGGTCCAATTTTTCAGCCAGTTCTTTGACTTGATCACGCCCCGTTTCCGAGCTCCATACTTCCTGCACACAGACCACATCAGCGTCGAGGCTTGCAAGGGTATGATCGATTGCCACCTGCCGAGATTCCCAGTCGCCGAACCTCCACCACAAGTTCCACGTCACGATGCGCACGTTGTCACCGTATCCCCGTTTCCTAGGGTTAGATGGCTAGATGTCGAGAATCGGGGTTGATTAGCTGTCGACGATTGCTACTCAGTGTCCCATCATCCCCGTACACTCGCCGACAAGGCTTTGGTGAGTTCCCTTATCGAAGAGCCGTGACCAATTTAGGGAGTAGTTGATGTGAGCGAAAATCGCCAACGTACTTCAACATCGGCATTCGGGGTATCTCGTCGAGAAGGACACGACGCATCCGCTTTTTACGCCCGCTTCAGTCCGCCGGTTCTAACTGATGATGAGACCGTTAACCCAATTCCGGACCTAGGAGATGGATGCTTGGAAGGGGATGCTCGAGACATGCACCACCTTCCGGACTCAAGTATTGCCCTAGTAGTCACTTCCCCCCCGTACTTTGTTGGTAAGGAATACGAAGATTCGATTGCGGCAGATGCTGACGACCGCGTTCCGACCACTTACTTCGACTACCTCAGCATGCTTGATTCGGTGTTCGCGGAATGTGTGCGAGTTCTCGAGCCTGGAGGGCGGATAGCGGTTAACGTCGCGAATCTTGGACGCAAGCCTTATCGGAGTCTGTCAGCCGACGTAATCCGAATCCTTGAGGACTTAGGTTTATTGCTTCGAGGTGAGATCATTTGGCAAAAGAGTCGCGGGAGTAGTGGGTCCTGCGCCTGGGGCTCATTTAGGAGCGCTGCGAATCCCGCGCTACGAGACACAACCGAACGCATCATCGTCGCCAGCAAAGGACGATTTGATCGAGCAAAGTCTCCGGCAGCACGGGCCGAACTTGGACTTCCACATAAGAGCACATTGCCGACCGATGAATTCATGGAGGCAACACTTGACGTTTGGGACATCCACGCGGAAAGTGCTCGCCGAGTTCGACACCCGGCACCGTTTCCAGTTGAGTTACCGCGTCGACTGATCGATCTCTATACCTTCGAAGGAGACGCGGTCCTAGATCCGTTCATGGGTTCCGGAACCACGCTGGTTGCAGCAGCACTGACAGAACGTCAGGGCGTTGGGTACGACCTTGACCCGGGTTATGTGGAAGTAGCGCGTGAGAGGATCAACGCGGCGCGTGCCAGGGTGTGGGCGCACCGACAACCACCGGGTGAGCAGCCCCCGCTACCCGAGATAGCAGAAGCACTGGCAGCAGTAACAGACGAAGAAATAGCGGCAGAAGACTTCCAGCGACGAGCTACCCAAGAAGGGAAAAAAGCTCAAGACATCGCTACTGATCTGTTGGAGAGGTGCGGTTTCACGGTGCTTCAAAAAGATGTGAAAGTTCCGCGCGCAGGGGTCCAGTACAACTTCAAAGTTGAGGATGTAAAAGGCGACGAATGGTGGATTGATGTTTCGGGAGCTTTCACCACCGTTCGACCCGGACTGTTGCGAATCGACACCATATGGAAGACGTTAGGAAGGGCTTCGGTTTTGAAGGCCCACGACGCTGAAGCCAGAATATTGGTTTTGACCTCGCACCTACCTCGACCGGGCAGTGAGGGCGATAAGGCCCTTAGAGCTGTCGGGCCATACGGGGTTTTCGATGCGATACCGATGTTCGACGAACAAGCCGTAGAGCGGCTTGTTCATTACGCCAACGGCGGTGCAATCGACCCAATACCGGGGTTCTGGAAAGCTAAAGAAATAACTTCTGGTTGGAGCTAATGCCCGGAGTTGCATACGCCGTCGTGAGGTCAGAACCTCCTCAAGTCTTCTTAGCGACCGATGTCGATGTGCTGCACCGGGTACTTGCTACTGAGTTGGTTGCACGGACCCCCACAGATGTTCTGACAAGCAGTGAGAATGAGGCCATTAAGCACGCGTTGCTTGAAGAACGTTGGGGTGACGCTGTCCTCGCATGGATCGACCTAATGGG
>JASMKJ010000425.1 GCA_030749275.1 Acidimicrobiales bacterium | reverse complement strand
GGGATCGTAGAAGGTCGTGTTGGCGCTCAAGTCGGATTAGTTCAATTTGCGCTGTCTCGATTGCTGCGCCGAGATCGTCGATGAGTTGTTCGTCTCCGGCGGTTATGAGTTCGAGACGGTTGATGGCGTTCTCCAGTTGTTGTGTTCGTTCTAGTTCTGTCGCGAGTGTTGAGTTGATGAGGTCTATGGCTGCAGGGAGTGCTGAGTTGATGAGGTCTATGGCTGCAGCGAGCTCGTCGGTGACTTTGTCAACGGTCGTTACAAGGTTTCGGGTCCTAAATATCGGTGGCATTTTGCGTGAACTGAGCCGGTGTCCTAGCTGTCGGGCTGTTGCTAGGTGGGCGGATGCTCGAGAAAGTGCGTCGTCTGTCATTGGTTCACCATCTTCGTGATCTGGTGGCGGTTATTTTGGAGAATCGAGGTCGGGGTGGTGTGGTGCTCACGTGGATGCCAGCTCTCTTGAGGGCGTCTGGGAGGCCATCTGGGGTGGTTACTTCGGCTCGGGGGGCTAAGCGGTTTACCTCGGCGTGGGCACTTTGTACGACAATGACGTCGTCGCGGTTGTGTCGGTGCCTAAGTTGGTCAATGTTTTCGAGGGTGACAGCTGAAATGTTGTGTTTTTGTAGGCCGTTGACGAGGTCTGGATGGTCACCGATGATGGCTACTCGACCATGGGTGATGGCGGCTTCTCCATCCCAGGCTGCGTGTGAAGTGCCTCTGTAGAGCCAAGACCATCGGGTTTGGCTGCGGGCGTGATTGCGGTGGGAAAGACGGCGTGCTTCTCTGGGTTGGAAAGATCCACCTGTGCGGTGAATGACTCGTGATTCGTTGACTACCACGACAGCGCGTTTTTCCGATCTGCAAACGTTGACGAGGTCTAGGTCTTCGTAATATCCGAGTCCGTAGGCGGAGTCGAAACCCCCGAACGACTCAAATGATTGTCTTTGGATTGCCCAGCAGGCAGCGGAGACATGGTCAACGGGCTTGACTCCAGACACTGGGGTCTGAGATGTGTGGACATGGCCGTCGGCGGTGACGGACGCTCCGCTTTCAGTGATGTTGCCTTGTTCGTCGGTGTAGACGGGAGCCGCGATTGTTGCTCTATTGGACTCGACCGGGACCAGCAGTGGTGTGAGCCAGTTAGGTGTGACCTGTAGATCCGAGTTCATTATCACGATGCTTGGGGAGTTGGCTTTACGAACTCCAAGGTTGACTCCGCCGCCGTAACCGAGGTTGCTGGGCGCTTGAATTACTCGAGGATGCGTTGGGTGTTGTGACACCCGCTTAGCAGCGTCATCGGGAGAGGCGTTGTCGACAACAACGACTTCATGTGGTTCAGGTGTGTGTTCGGCGATGGAATCGAGGAGAGCTTCGGTTAGGGCTGGTTGCCCGTAGGCGACAACCACGAGACTGGCCTTGAATGTTTGGGTCATGGGTTTGGATCCATGATTTCCATGTCTGCTTGGTAGCGAGATCTGAGGAGGGCATGGGTGTCGGTGAGGGCCTCGAGTTCAGCAGTGACGGATTGGAGCATGTTTGCTAGTCGTCGCGGACTTTGGGATCCAACGCTCTTGATGATGCCGTCAATTTGCTTGAGGGCCCAGTTTTGAGCTAGTTCAAGCAGTTCTATGGTTCGCCGCTCTTCGCGGTTTGAGGCGTTCAGAGTTTCACTTAGAGCGACTCCTGAGGGGGTAGAAGCGGTAAAGCTACTTGCTGTGAGCATGAGGCCCGCTGCCCACCATGAGTCGAGCTTTGTGGGGAGGTTCCAGTCGCCGTCGTGGTTTTCGACTATGTGGATTTCGGCTTCGTCGCTGTAGGTTGCGCTGCGTCCTGCATCTCCGAGTCGTTCCTTTCTATCTGAGCTAAGTCGAAGAAGTCCGCCAGCCGCGTCTGGTGCTGGTCTGCACAGGAACTCGCCGCTTTGGCCAATTGCGATCCTGGCATAGGGGGCGGCCCATTCGAGTGCCAACAGAGCCGCTACCGCGAGTACCTGGGCGGTTGGATGGTCGTCTGTTGGGATCACCACTATGTCCAGTTGGTCAGTCACATAACTCCTTCAAAAGCAGCGGGAGGCTTTCGCGAAAGTCGGGTGGAGGGGTGAGTCCTATATCAACTAGTGCCTTGTTGTTGAGCACGGAGTTGGCTGGGCGAGAGGCGGGACGTGGTGGATCCAGCTGTTCGGTCGTTATGGGACTCACTTGACGGGATGGTCGTCCCATGAGCTCAAGGATGGTTTGAGCGAATTCGTACCAGCTGACGGGTCCCTGGTTGGTCACGTGGAAAGTGCCTCGGGCTTCGATTTCAACTAGCTGCTTTATGGTGATGGCAATGTCTCTTGTGAACGAGGGGTGCCCAACTTGGTCGTTCACAAATTTCATGGGGTGACCGCTTTGGGCTAACCCAACGATCGTTTTGAGGATGTTTGAACCGTGTGACCCGCACAGCCAAGAGGTACGTACTATGAGGTCTTGTTCACGCATGGCTTGTTCGCCTTCGAGTTTGGTCCGACCGTAGGTTGACTGCGGGTTCGTGTCATCCGATTCGATGTACGGTCGCTCAAGGGTGCCGTCGAACACATAGTCCGTGGAGATTTGCAACACTCGAGTATTCGTTCGTTTGGCTGCGGCGACGAGATTTTCGGGACCACCTGAGTTGATCGATCGAGCCTCGGTTACATGATCTTCACATCTGTCTACGTCGGTGAATGCAGCTGTGTTTATGACCATGTTGGGCTTGTAGTGCTGGAGAGCGGCTTCGACATCGTGGAGTTGAGAGACATCGAGTTGTTCATGACTGAGGGCGACAGCGTCGGCTTTGTTGAAGACCTGTGTCAGGTCGGTTGCCAGTTGTCCGTGTCCTCCCGTGATGAGCACCTTTTGTCTGTTGCTCACTCTGCTGCCTCCAAGAGAGCTTCGCTAAGCGTTGGGTATACGAAGAGACTTTCGTGGATGTCTTGGACCTTCAGGTTGGCACTGACTGCTAGTGCAACGACTGAGATCAGTTCGGCCGCGTGTTGACCGACTATTGATCCGCCTAACACGTGCCCTGTGTTGGGATCCGAGACGATCTTTACGAAACCGAGTGGGTCGTTGTTGATCAGTGCTTTAGCGTTTGATGAGAACGGGACTTTTGTGACTCGGATTTTCCGCCCGGTGGCGAAGGCTTCAGCTTCAGCGAGGCCGACATCGGCGATTTCTGGTTCGGTGAAAATGGCGGACGCGGCTTTGTCGTAGTCGAGGTGTCGGTGTTCGCGTCCTTCATGAAGACCCATTAAGTGTTCGGCTATTTTTCGTCCCTGCATCGCGGCTACCGATGAGAGTGGGAGTTTCCCAGACAGGTCTCCTGCGGCGTAGATGGTGGGGACGGACGATCTGAGGTTGTGATCGACTTGGATGTACCCGCCTTCGTCCACTACTACTTCGGTGTTTTCTAGGCCTAGACCTTCGCTGTTTGGGTCGGAGCCGATAGCCAGGAGAGCGTGGGTGCCTTCAGCGATTCGTCCGTCTGAACAGTGAACCTTTACTGAGCGTCCTTTTCGTAGGATTTCGGTTGCTCGCGCGCCCTTGAGTAGTTGGACTCCTCTGTCAAGAAAGTTCTGTTCGAGCAGAGCGGCTGCTTCGGGGTCTTTTTGAGGCAGCACTTGTTGACGACTGACGATGAGCGTGACTTCGGAACCTAGCGACGCGAACATGTGCACAAATTCGACGCCTGTTACGCCCGAACCTACGACTATTAAGTGCTCCGGAATTTGGTCTGGCGGGTAGGCATCGCGGGTGGTTAGGACACGTTCATGGTCGATTGGTGCCCATTCTGGAATTCGGGGTCGACTTCCTGTTGCCAGCACGATGGCGTCGGCCGTGAGTTCGACCGCTCCGTCGGGAGTGTCTACACACACCTCGTGGGGGCCTAGAAGTCGTCCGGTGCCTCGGTGGATGGTTACTCCTTGGCTGGTTAATAGCTGCGTCACGGATTGTTCGAGGCGTTGTTCTATGCCTTGGATGCGAGCGCGTAGATGTTCCGCGTCTACTCCTGTCTCTACATTTGCTAGTCCCATACCGTCTAGCCGACGAGCAAATGAGAGTGCTCCTCCGGTTGCGATCATGGACTTCGAGGGCACGCAGTCTCGAAGGTGTGCTGCTCCTCCAACGATGTCGCGTTCGATGAGCGTGACCTCGGCTCCAAATCTGGCTGCGTATGTCGCAGCATCATGACCGGCCGGGCCGCCTCCTATCACCACGACGCGCTTGTTTGCCATATGAGAAGTTTAGGGCGCAGGTTCCAAGTAGCCTTTTCAGGCCCGGTCTGAGGTTGAACGGCTTAGCTGAGTGCCGGCGAGCAGTATTGGTCGTATTCGACGATCTTTATCCGGTCGCGGTTGTCGTAGGTAACCGGGTTTTTGGGGTCACGATGGATTTTGTACTCCCGAAAGCTCATATCTAGTGCGTCAAAGGCTAGGAGTCTTCCAATGAGGGAGTCACCCAACTGGAGGAGGAGCTTTATGGTTTCCAGTGCTTGCAGGCTCCCGATCACCCCGGGGAGGACGCCAAGTACCCCTGCCTCGGCACATGACGGTGCTAATTCGGGTGGAGGTGGCACTGGGACGTAGTCGCGATATGTGGGCCCGTTCACCGGGTCAAATACTGTGACTTGACCTTCGAATCGGAAAATTGAACCGTGAACTACGGGGGTTCCAAGTTTCACCGAAGCGTCGTTTAGAAGGTAACGGCTTGGGAAATTGTCGGCTCCGTCCACTATCACGTGCCATCCGGCCAGCAGGTCGAGGACGTTGTCAGCACCGAGACGGGTGTCGTAGGTCTTGATTTGGATGTCGGGGTTGAGAGCCGAGATCGTTTGCTTCGCTGAGTCGACTTTGGATTGTCCGAGGCGGTTGGTGTTGTGGATGACCTGACGTTGGAGATTGGATTCGTCTACCACGTCCATGTCGACCACTCCGAGTGTTCCGATACCGGCCGCCGCTAGGTACATCGCTGCGGGGGAACCCAAACCACCTGCCCCCAGTATGAGAACTTTGGAGCCAAACAGTTCTTGTTGACCTTCTTGTCCTACTTCGGGGAGAAGAAGGTGTTTTTGGTATCGACTTCTTTGATGACGGGTCAGGGTTTCTGGCATCGACCACTCCCGACCTTCGGACTTCCACTTGGCAAAACCGCCGTCCATTGACACAACTTGTGTGTAACCGAGTTCGGTCAGGGTCTTGGCCGCGAATGCTGACCGCGCTCCTGCGGCACAATAAACCATTATTTTGGTGTCTCGGTCGGGAAATCGTTGCTCGATTTGGCTTTCAAGATGCCCCCGCGGGATATGGGTTGCATCAACTAAGGCACCTTGATCGAACTCCTCGGGTTCACGGACATCAAGCGATATATGGCCGTCGTGTACCAACCGGGCAGCTTCGTTGGTGCTGACTTCTCGTATTTGTTGTCTCGTGGCCGCGAGTAAGTCTCCGTAGCTAGTCATGGCTTTTCTCTTTGACGGTTGGTCTTGTTGATTCTACCGGCTGTCTCCTACGTGGTTACTTGGGGTGTGAGGCGTCTTGGGTGTCACCTTCCTCCGGAAGGTTCATCGCGCCTCCAACAATGATGGGGAGCACTTGGCTTATCGATTCTCGAATTATGACGTCTGCTAGGTGGTCCATCTCGGTTGGTTCGGCGTTTACGATCGCTATTTTTGCGCCGACTCTTTGAGCTGCTGGCACCACGGCTGCTATCGGATATACCGCCAGGGTCGTACCAATTGCAACCATGAGGTCACAGTTTTGTGCTGCGGCCTCAGCTTTGAGTAAATCTCTTTGGACCAGTGATTGGCCGAACGAGATTGTGGCGCTTTTTAGGATTCCTCCGCATTCTGGGCAGTCCAGGTCTTCTTCGCCTTGGCGAACACGGTCGAGCGCTATTTGCATGTCATCTCGATAGGTGCATTCAAGGCAGGCAACCTCTCTTAACGTCCCATGCACTTCAACGACTTTCGTTCCTGAGGACCCCGCAGCGTGGTGGAGTCCGTCAACATTTTGGGTGAGGAGCGCTACGAGTTTGTTTCGTTTTTCTAATTGGACGAGTGCTCTGTGACCGTCGTTGGGGTCCGCTGACCAGGCTCTGTTGTCGAGACGGTCCCGCCACGAAGCTTTGCGAACCTCTGGGTCTGAGACGAAGTTTTGGATGTTTGAAGCTTTTTCAGCTTTTGGGTTTTTCGTCCATATGCCGTTCGGCCCGCGGAAATCGGGGATGCCTGAGTCCGTGGAAATCCCTGCTCCGGTGAGCACCGTGATCCGTTCACTCTCGTCAATCCATTGCGTAAGCATTCGTACGTTTGGGTCCTGGAAGAGGTCTGAGGGCATGGTGAACGTCCAGTCTGTTTCTATGAGGATTGTTTAGTCGGGCCGACTTAATAGGTCTTGTTGCGGGTGCTGTTGATTTCTTACCAGGTATTGACAATTTCGATCAGGGTTCGGACCCCGAAACCTGTTGCTCCTTTAGGGAACTCTGCCTCCTGTTCTTCGGTTGTCACTGGACCGGCAATGTCTAGATGTACCCAGGGTGTTTCATTCACAAATTCTTGAAGGAATAGGCCAGCTACTAGGGTTCCGCCAAGCCTTCCCGAACCGATGTTGCGTAAGTCCGCTACATCGGAGTCCAGTTGTTTTCGGTATTCGGCTGGGAGTGGTAGCTGCCAGAGGCGCTCACCGGCTTTGTTCGCTGCTGCTTCAACTCGGGCGATTGCGTTTTCGTTGTTGCCCATGAGGCCTGCATATTGCGAACCCAAGGCGACAAGGCAGGCCCCCGTGAGTGTGGCAACGTCTATTACGAGATCTGGTTCTTCTTCCACTGCGAGTGAGAGCCCGTCTGCTAAGACCAGTCGACCTTCAGCGTCAGTGTTCAACACTTCCACTGTCTTGCCGTTGCGTATGTTAAGTACGTCTCCCGGTTTCGTAGCAGTTGGGCTGGGTTGATTATCGGTACAGCAGCAGGTTCCTATGACAGTGAGGTCGGGGCTATGGGCTGCTATGGCGGTCATAGCTCCAATCACTGCGGCTGCGCCTCCCATGTCGATTTTCATTTCTTTCATCCCTTCGAATGGCTTGAGGTTGAGACCTCCTGTGTCGAAAGTGATGCCTTTGCCCACAAAGTGGATGGTTCCGCGGCTCTCTCCCTTGGGTCGCCAGGTAAGTCGCACCAGTCGGGGTTCTTCGGTGGATCCAGCGTTGACTCCAAGGATGCCGCCACATCGTTCTTGTGTTAGCCGTTCTCGGTCCCATACCTCGACCTCTAACCCGGATCCGTCGGCTGCAGTGACAGCTTCGTCAGCTAGCTGGCTTGCGGAAAGCGACCCTCCTGGGCGGTTGACCAGGTCTCGGGCGAGTGCGATTGCGTTGGCGACAGCTTCTGCTTTTGCTAGAACGGCATCACTCTCAATGCCGTCTGGGACAACGAGTGTTACTTGTTGGAGGGCAGAGCTTTCTTCTGGGTTTCCTTTCAACTCGTCGTATCGGTAGGAGGCCAGAAGCATTCCTTCAACGGTGGCCTGAAGTGCTACTTCAGCACCTAGTTCGGTTGCTGCTGTTATGGGCATCAGCGAGGTAACGGACTCGAGGTGTTTGGCTGCTCTCCATACCGACGCGGCGGCGGATCGCACTGCTGGTTCAGTGACTTCTTGTCCGCCTAGCCCGACTGCGATCACTATCGGATCTTGTTCAGGTAACAGTGTTGTTTGACCGAGTTTTCCTTCGAATCCGCTTGCGGTGAGGAAACTGTCTCCAACGCCTAGCGTTTCAAGCTCATGTTCTCTGATCGGTCGATCTGTTGCGTCGGTACCTTCACCGGTTCCGGCGACGACAACATTGATGGAGGCAATTGCTAGTTGGTTCGGCATGGGTCTTCTTTCGTCAGTTGTAGCCGGCTAGGAGTCTTTGCTGTACAAGGTTTCATCCTCTTGCCAGCGGGCCAAAGTCCAAAGAAGGTCAGAGAGTCGGTTGAGGTACGGCAATACGTGGGATCCGGGTTGGCAAACGTTGATGCTTTCTCGCTCGGCTCGCCGGACCATCACTCTTGCCCAATCAAGCCGTGCTGATATTTCTGTTTGACCGGGAATGGTGAATTCGGTTGGGGTTTCGAATCGGGCGTCGGCCGTATCTATTGATTGTTCGAGCACTTCAACCATTTCAGCGGTTACCAAAGTTGTCCCCGGTTCAAGTTTGCTGCGATTTTCTGGAAGTGTGGCCAGTTCGGCCATAGCGACATAGAGATCTCGACAAACAGTTGTCAGAACTTCGTTGAGTTCGGCTGCTTCCACCACGGCACGCGCTAGACCGATGGCTGCTTGGGCTTCGTCTATGGCGCCGTATGCCATGGGCAAGGCGGAGTCTTTATTTACCCTTCCGCCATAGAAAAGGCCCGTGGTGCCGTCGTCGCCAGTCTTTGTGTAAATCTTCATTGGTCACTCAAACTAGCCGGAGCCTGACTCAGACCAAAGGCCTGTCTGACATAGGCTCGGCAAGTGGCGTTGAACGGCTATTGGATTTTGGCCTCTAATTATCGTTTATTTTATTTCGCTGATGAGGTAACTGAGGTCGAAGTGAGGCTTCCCTCCCATCCGATCTCATTGGCTATGACTCGTGATGGACAGGGCTGTTTAGTCCTCGGGTCAGGCGGCCACATACAAGCGCACGGCACCGCTAGGGCGCTTGGAGATCTAGCAGAGTTGGACCTAGTGGCTCCTCCCGTCGATATCTCCGCCTCCCCCACAGGGGTTGGCTATTGGGTCATTGATTCGGAGGGCAGTGTGTTCAGTTTCGGGAACGCTCCATTTCTGGAGGGCATCCCTCAGGTGGCCCGCACCTCGACTCGAGCGGTATGCATCGAACCGACGGTTGACGGCAATGGCTACTGGATTGTTGATGATCGGGGTGGCGTTCATTGCTTCGGTTCGGCGCCCTTTCATGGTTCGTTGGCGGGCAGCGCCGAGATGGATGGTGTGCGTGTGGTTGACTTCGCGGCAGGGTCCGAGGACGAGGGGTACTTGTTCTTGGATTCTGACGGCCGAGTACATGCGGTCGGCGATGTGGCGTACTTTGGCTCACCGACGGGCTTGGGCAGAATCGACGCAGTAGGTCTGATTAGTCGACCAGGTGGCTATCTGGTGGCCGATGCCCGTGGTGCTCTGGTCGCCTTCGGCGATGCGGCGAATTTCGGTTCAACGGTCGGGTCGGGTGTGGGTGTGTTAGCCGTGGCTTAGGTTCACGCGAGCGGATGCCCGCGTGGCAACCAGACCTGTTTGACTTCGTCGTGGAAGTAATACTGGGCATGTCGGGAAAGCCTCGGGTTGTAGTACGGGTCGTCCTGTTCCAGCGGATCTCCCCAGCGCTTTCGGAAGAAATCTTCGTCTTCGCTTGGATGCAATGAGCCTCTAAGAGCCGACTCTTGATGGAGAAGATTGGCGTTGGGTTGGTAGATGAGGTCGTATCCCAGTTGGTGGATGCGCATCGTGAGGTCGACGTCGTTAAATGCCACCCGAAGTCGTTCTTCGAATCCGCCCACTTCCCAAAAGACCTCTGGGCGGACCATTAGACAGGCAGCGGTCAGCGCCCAGCAATTGCGCACAAGGTTGCCGATGCTGAAGTAGCCACGGGAGTTGGTGTTCACCGCTACGCCACCCACTCCAACTGTGATTCCTTCATGTTGGACGCGTCCATCTGGAAAACTCAATTTGGCACCCACAGCCCCGACCCGCCGTTGTTGTGCGTGGCCGATCATGGCCTGAAGCCAGTCCGGTTCGACGATGGTGATGTCGCAGTTAAGAAAAAGCAGAAGGTCACAGTCGATCTGTTCTGCTGCCATGTTCATCATTCGGGCGTACGAAAATTGGTGTGGGAAATCGATAACGGGACCCGGGTGGGTGTCCATCCAGGAAAGGGTGGCGGGGTCTGAGCTTTCGTTGTTGACCACTAGAACTTCTGTTTCTGCCCAGGAGGTAACTTCGCTTATTCCTGTCACACATTGCGATATGAGTTCGAATCTGTCGCGGGTAGGGATGATGATTCCTACTTTGGGAAGGCCGTTAATTTGGTACTTGATGTTGTAGGTGCCGGGATCCAGTCCTTCTTCGGCTTTTCCTTCAATGCCTCTTCTGGCGAGTGCCTCTTCGAGTGCACGTTGCCCTGCTGCCCAGGCATCGGTCTTTTCGTTCACTCCGCCGGCGGTCGAACCGGGGAGTATTCGCCAGTGATACAGGTTGCGGGGAATATGGACTATTTCATCGGTGTTTTCGGTGGCCCGCAATGCGAGGTCATAATCCTGTGCTCCGTCAAAGCCTGCCCGCCATCCGCCGATGCGTTCGATGAGGTCGCGGCTGAAGACCGCGAAATGGCAAACGTAGTTGTAGGACAAATGCAGATCAGGTGACCACCCTGATTTGGCGTAGCTATGGTCATAGGAGCCGTCGGCAAAGAGTTTGTCTTCATCTGAATAGACGAATTCGACGTTGGGAAATCTATTGATAGATCGAACCACTTCGATAAGAGCGTCTGGTCGAAGAAGATCATCATGGTCGAGCAATGCCAGGTAGTCGCCCTTCGCTATTTGTAGGGCTGTGTTCGACGCTTCTGCTATGCCGCCATTTGCTGTTCGTTTGACAAAATCTATTCTTGAGTCCAGTGCGGCAAGCTGCTCACACACCGATTCGGGTCCATCATCGGTGGAGCAGTCATCGACAAGACACAGCTGCCAATTCTCATAAGTTTGGGTTCGTACGGAATCAATCGTTTCTTCTAGAACTTCTAAGGGCGTGTTGTATACGGGTGTGAGTATCGAGATAAGCGGCCGATTTTTCAGATTTGTCCCCGGATCGGGGTCAGGGTCGTTGAGCTGTTCTCTTTCTGTACGCCGGTATTGTTTGAGGTCCATTCGGTGTCGTTGGCCTGACTGTTGGGTGTAAAGCCAGTCGGTGATCTCTGTTTCTGTGTCCGCGGGTTCAATTCCAAGGTCCGATATTGCATCTTTGATTCCTGTGTCGTGTTGGACGGTTCGGGGAGGTGGACGGCGTCGTCTGGCTGCTCTGAGCATCGCGGCGGCAATTTCGGGGCGTTCTACAATTTCTAGGTCCCATTGGGTCGGGTTGTCGATGTGGCGAGCAGCCTGCTCGGTTGCGACCACTGGAATCCCGAAAGTGCGCGCCGCGAGCAGGTGTGTCCATGCCGTGGGTCCGGTTTGCCTAAGTGAGACAAGCATCGATGCTTGTTGTAGGAAGTCACTGAGTGGCTCATTTCGTTCGATGGGTTCGAGATTTGATAGTCCCTGGTGCCATGGAACAAATTCGCGTTCGGTAATGAGGAGCGGCGGAGCGATTGTCCTGTCGAGCTTCGGTGAGATGTGCTCATCGAAGTGCTGCATGGACTCCAGGTCGGGCTCCCCGAACTCACGATGCGGGGCCGCGAGGAGCAGTGGTCTAGTTCCTTGGGATTGGCCGAGGGCGATGTTGGGTGGCTGAACTATTTTGATGTTGACGTCGACACCGAGAGCTTCGATTTGGTTGCATTGCGATTGCGAGCACACCCACACGTCATCTACCAGACTTAGGAGTTCTCGATCTCGTTGGCGACGGAGACTAGCAACGGTGTCGCGACCAGCTCTTTCATCGTCGGCTAGGAGGTCGTCATTTAGGTCGTTTCGGTGGATCGTAAGAAGATTCGATCCGTCGATTACAAGCCGGGCGTCACGATGATGGGTTCGACACATCGATGCCGTTCTGTAGCCCGCTCCGTTTCCGCATATGACGAAGGTGTCGCTGCTATTTGCTCTCCACCATTCACTAGAGTCGACCCCGAGGCTCTCAATTGTTGTGCCGTACAGTTGGGTTTGTTCGTCCGATGGTCCGTTGAGTGCCAGCCTTGTGTTTGCGCTGCTAGCAAGCAGTTCTTTACAGATCTGTTCAGTTCTCCAACCTGTCGGATCCGCCCCGGGCCGGGGAAGGGTGTCTAGAACAATGGTGACGTTCTTTTGTCGTGGTCGAACGTTCATCCGCGCCCAAGTTGATTTCGCAACCATCGAAGCACTTTGAGTACGTCGCGTTCGAGTTGCGCTGCGACGCTATGCCAGTCGACGCTTCGTTGCAGACGGGCCGGTCCTTGGTCCTGACGGGCAATCTCCGTTTCTAGCTCATTTAGTCGGTTGTGTTGCGCGCGCAGCGCTTGTCGGGTGTTGTCCGCGTCATCTCTTGCGATGTCAAGTTCTTTCTGTAGTTGAAGTAGTTCTTGTCGCAGTGCGTCGATCAACTGGTGAGCCTGGCGGCGCTGTTGTCTCCAATGGGTTGACTGTTGTTCGTGCAGCTTTTGGGACTGTTCGCCGCGTTCTCTTTCTTGGGATGCCGATCGGGCGGAGATAGTCCGATTCAGGCGAAGTAAGGCAGTCTGTTCGACGACTTCTGCGAGTCGGGTTACTCGCTCTTCGAGGGCACCGTCCGGCTCAAGGACTGCGATGTTTGAGGCTGCTGACCATAGAGCTCGTTGTAGTTCCTTGTTGTCTAAATTGTCGTCAACGAGAACGGATCGACCGTGAAAGGTCTTTGCCATTTGGTGAAGCGCTGGGTCGCTAGTAACGATTAGTGCCGCGTGTTGTGCGACTGCACCGAATTCTTCAGGATCTAGGTCGTTGTTGAGAGCGGTCGACGTTTGTTTGTAGTGCTTTAACTTCGTCGCAAACCGCGTTTGATGGTCGCTTGGGCCAATCAGAGTGACTGGAAGTTCTCTTGAGCGAGCGTGTCGTGCAACCTCTGCGGCAACCATGTCTGACATGTCATCGTCAATGTCAACCACTATCGATTCTTTGAGCGTCGGCGCGGGATGGGTTGAATCGGACAGATCAGGCAGCAGGTAACGGCGTAGCAGTCCTGTTGCGTCGTGCAGGGTTAAGTCGACGGATGTCGGATCGACAACAAATTCTGATGTCGTTTCCGCAAGTTCGAATCCGACGAGGACATCGACATCGTCTTCGAGTTCTTCGAGGTTTTCTGGCAGTCGACTGATGTTGAGCGAGGCGTCATCGGTCCATTGAGAAGTTGCGGTTCGGGGAACAAACCATTGGAGTTCTACTGGGGCGTTTCGCCATTCGATTTCGGTTCCCAACGCTCGAGTCGTAAGCCAGCCAACAGGGTGACGCTCTTGTGTGGGGAGAACTATTCCAATGTTTAGGGTTTCTCTACCGTTCGACGGGGGGTTCGCTGCCGTGTCGTTTTTGGCTGTCGTTGATTCGATTGAATTCACTGATGCGGCCTCCAGAGATCAATGCGACGGCTCGCGGCAAGCGCGTAGTTAATTGTACGCGGGCTTACAGGTTCGATGGCCGCGCCTCGGCTCAGCGATTTGGGTGGCCGGGAGAGCCCTTTTGGTGCGGTACTGGAGGCTGCCACTTTCCTTTGAGGTCGGTGAGGCCTTCTCTTTCAGTAGATGAGCCGGGGACGATTCGTAGCGAGTGGGATCGTTCCCAAGCGTCATGCACGTGCATTCGATCTCGGTCGGTCACTGAGGTGGAAAGCAGATAGTCACCCGGAAGGAGTGAGAGTTCGTCAATGATGAAATCAACATATCCCCGCCCTTCGCCAATCGAGCCGGTTCGCAGTTGCTGCAGCGCGCTATTTGGCGACGCTAAGTGAACGCCTGTCGCATGGTGAAGCTTCAACGCGAAAACGGGATCTTCGACCGAAGTTTCGGACTCATACCAAAGGCGGATGATGAGGGTGTCACCTGAGCTGGGCAGTGGGTTAGCCAGCCACTGTTTGTCCAGATAATCGACATGGAATATACGTAGCTCTCCGCTTCCTCGCCGAACTTCTATTTCAGTCAACGACGTGTCGGTGTGGATTTGTTCGTCATCTCCATCTCGAAGTTTTTGTGCTTCTTCGGCGTTGACCGCATCAAGGTAGGCCCAGCAGACTTCCGTTGCGTCACCGGCTTGCATCAGTTGGCCGTGATCGAGCCATCCCACCTCGTCGCAGAGCCCTTCGACGAGGGGAAGGGAGTGCGATACAAGGACAATTGTGGTGCCCCCTCGGCGGAGTTCGTAGAGATGTTCGAGGCATTTGCGTTGAAAGGCTTCGTCCCCTACTGCGATTACTTCGTCAATAAGAAGTATCTCCGGGGCGACGTGCACAGCTACGGCAAAACCGAGCCGAACGTACATTCCGCTTGAGAGAATCTTGACGGGAGCGTCGATGAATTCTCCGATGTCGCTGAATTCGATGATTTCGTCGACCGCTAGATCCATTTCTTTTCGGCTAAGGCCCAAGATGGCACCGTTGAGATAGATATTTTCTCGCCCACTCAACTCGGGGTGAAATCCGGATCCGAGTTCTAGGAGCGCCGACACCCGGCCGTTGACTTGCATGGTTCCGCTGGTCGGTTGATGGATACCGGCCATCAACTTGAGCAAAGTTGTCTTGCCTGAACCGTTGTGACCGATAAGCCCATAAAAAGAACCGGGGGCGATATCTATTGAGATGTTTCTCAGAGCCCAAAACTCGCTGTTGGATGAATTTCTTCTTCGCCGGACGACAGCTTCTTTGAGTGAGTCTGGTCGATCTCGTTGCACTCGGTAGCGCTTCGATATCGCCTGCGCTGAGATGATGGACTTCACATGTCCTCGCTCAGCAGCATTGATCGTTTAGAGAAAAAGCGCCACCCCAAGGCGAACATTGCAAAGGAGTACAAGAACAGCGCGCACCATCTGGTCGCGCTAGGCCATTGCAAAAGATAAGCCGACTCTCTCGCAGCGGTCACAAATTGATTGATTGGGTTCCATTCGACGATCTTTCTTATCGGCAATCCCCAGTGTTGTTCGGGGATAATCCCTATTGGGTAGACAATCGGCACAAGAAAGAACAAAGCGTTCAAGACAATTCCCACCAAGTATTGGACATCTCGATAGTGGGTGTTCAATACGCATACGAAGAATCCGATACCAAGACCGAAAATTCCCGCGAGCACAAGAATCAAAGGAAACACCAGTGTGGTGAACCCAACGTTGCCTATCAGCACCATCACCAAGAGTAAGACCCCGGCTTCAATTGCCGATTGAACTGCTAGTGCCAGGGCGCTACCAAATATCGCTGTTTCAGGTGGAAAGAAGACTTTTCGGCGAAGGTCACCAATAGCGGCTAGCCAACCCATGGAGCCATTGATCATGCCTGCAAACAAGAGCCAAACAACGAGCCCTGTGAACAAGAAAAGCGCGAAGTTTTCGGATCCGTTTCCCGCGGCAGGTGGAGCAGCCCTGAAGAACACTGAGAAGACCAGGCTGTACACGAGGATCGTGGATAGGGGGCTGAGTAATGACCACGTCCAGCCCAAGAGGCTTCGTTTGTAGCGTGATTTGAGTTCTCGCCTAGCGAAATTTCGAACCAGAGGGGTGTACTTGCCGGCTGATGCGATCAGGTTCTGTGGTGTCACAGTTCCGCAGCCTTCTTGGACCTCCACCATGTTTCGTTGTTTCGATACCAGTCAACTGTCGCCGCGAGGCCAGCTTCAAGATCGATTTGGGGAGCCCAACCGAGATTGCGCACCCTGGCAGAGTCGATGGAGTAGCGAAAATCGTGTCCTGGACGATCATCGACATTAACGACCGCAGATTCGTCTCGCTGGCACAAGGAAAGCAGTATTTGGGTCAGTTCTACGTTGGAAATCTCATTTCCAGCTCCGATGTTGTAGATCTCACCAACTTCACCAGTTTGAAGAACTTGTTGTATCGCTGCGCAATTGTCTTGGACATGGATCCAGTCCCTGACATTTGTTCCGTCGCCATAGAGCGGAACCTGTAGGCCGTCAAGCAGGTTGGTGACGAATAGGGGTATCAGCTTCTCAGGGAACTGGAAGGGGCCATAGTTGTTGGACGAACGCGTGATGATGACCGGCACACCATGAGTTACGTGATGTCCCAGGGCAATCAGGTCAGATGCTGCTTTAGACGCTGAGTACGGGCTGCTTGGCTCAAGCTTGTCGTTCTCGGTGAAGGAACCGCGTTCTAGCGACCCGTAGGTTTCATCAGTAGATATGTGTACGAAGCGCTCAATTTCCATGTCGCTGGCCAGATCGCACAGTGTGTTTGTCCCAACGCAGTTTGTCGTTACAAAGCGCTCGGATCCTTCGATTGATCGATCAACATGACTTTCTGCTGCGAAGTGAACAACAGCCCGGTGATGCTTCATGGCAAATGCGACTGTCTCGCGGTCGCAGATGTCCCCTTCGATGAACGCAACCCGGGGATCATCTACGAAATCCAGAATGGTGTCTCGACTTCCGGCATAAGTGAGTGAGTCAAGGATGGTGATCTCATCATCACTATTCGCGAGGTGAAACCTGACGAAGTTGGAACCAATGAAGCCGGCGCCGCCGGT
>JASMKJ010000424.1 GCA_030749275.1 Acidimicrobiales bacterium | reverse complement strand
ATGAAGCCGGCGCCGCCGGTAACGAGAACTTTCATAACCGGGTCAGTTCCTGAGCCCGTACCTGGGTCTGTCCACTTCGGGGATGTCTGGTTTGAGTGGATTCGATTGATCCCGTTTGGACAGTGTCGGCTCGTCTACTCCCCAATCAGCTGCGATTTCCGGATCATCCCAGGCGACCCCTAGTTCGTCCGAGGGGTTGTAGTAGTTATCAACCAAGTAGGTGATGGTTGCGTCGGTAAGGGTCGCAAAGCCATGGGCTACCCCGGGCGGTATGTAGATGCCTCGGTGGTCAGTTCCCGTGAGATCAGTTTGTTGGGTCACTCCTTCAGTCGGTGAACCCTCTCTGAGGTCGTGAAGTACGACTCGAACGGTCCCAAACGGCACGTACCAGTAGTCGGCTTGGTGCAGGTGGTAGTGCAGCCCCACAATGCAGCCGCTTTGCCGGTCGCCTCGGTTTGCTTGAACCATTTCTCGTGAAGCTTCGGGAATCCATTCGCGTCGGTAGGTTTCGACGAAAAATCCGCGTTGGTCTGGGTAGACGTCGGGGGTCACGACGTGGACACCTTGGATTTTTTCGGACGAGACGACTTGAGCCATGTGGTTCTAGGGTATTGCCTTGTCGGGGTCTGCGGTCAGCGGGTGTCAAGTCGTAAATGTTCGACATCTCCCATGGTGATGATTTGAGAGTCGTTGTCGCCGGTTTCCACTATGAGTCGGCCACATTCATCGAGGTCGACGGCGAGACCTCTAATTATCTGGGTGTTCGCCGTTACGTCCATGTGCACCTGCACTCGTTTTCCAAGGGTATTGGAGTGTTTCTTGACCTCGTGAAGTACCTGTTGGCTTCCATTGGGAGCTAATAGTGCGGCGTACTCAGTTTCGAAGTTCTGAAGGATTTTGAACCCTAGAGCGTTGCGATCGATTTCAGATTTTGTCAGTACATCAAGACTTGTTGCCACTGATTGAAGCTCTGGCGGTACCTCTCCCCAGCCAGTGTTGAGTCCTATGCCGATTACCAGAGCTTCGATCACAGCGTTGCTGATGAGCGTTTCGGTCAAAATGCCGGCGACTTTCCTGTAGCCCAGATCTGCGTCAAGTAATTGGTCAACAGGAGTGTCGATGACCAGATCATTAGGCCATTTGATCTCTAGGTTGACGTTCGTGAGTTCGAGAATTGCTGTGCGGGCGGACAGCGCTAGTGCTGACGTGGCGAGCGATGCGTTACTTGGTGAGAGAGCGTCACTTGGTGGGCGAAGAAGCATCGACATCATTAGCGACGTTCCTGCCGGAGCGATCCACTCTCGTCCTCTACGTCCTCGCCCCTGGGTTTGTAGATCAGCGATGATTACTTCTCCTTCTTGCCCTCCGCTGCGAGCCCGCTCTAGTAGCGCGGTGTTGGTCGAAGGAATTTCAGCTACCCAAGTGACGTTGTTGAACCGAGTTTTATCGACTGAATCAAACTTGGCGATTTCCACAGTCCTGAGACTACTTAGTCATTTGTCAAGTTATTTGAGAAAGAAAATTGGTCAAATGAGGGAAAAGGGTTCGATTGTGGCACGATTGCAGATCGAACGTTTGTGCTTGGAAGGCTGAACTCGTGTTCTCAAAAATCCTGATCGCTAACCGCGGAGAAATAGCTGTTCGGGTCATTAGAGCGTGCCGCGAGCTGGGTATCACCAGCGTCGCTGTTTATAGCGAACTTGACCGCAACGCCTTGCATGTTCGCCTAGCCGATGAGGCGTACGCTTTGGGAGGCGAAACAGCTGCTGATTCCTATTTGAATACTTCAGCGATTCTTGACGCTATCGAACAGAGTGGTGCTGAAGCTGTTCACCCTGGATACGGCTTCTATAGCGAGAACGCTGACTTTGCTCGAGCGATTACCGACCGGGGCGTGACATTCATCGGTCCTCCCCCGGCCGCTATTGAAGTGATGGGTGACAAGATTTCTGCTCGACTTGCAGCTGAGAAGGTTGGCGTAAGTGGGGTTCCGGGGACCACCGAAGTAATTCAAGACCCTGACGAAGTTCGGAGCTTCGGTGAGGAGCACGGGTATCCGGTAGCGATCAAGGCTGCGTACGGTGGCGGCGGCCGGGGCATGAAGGTGGTTGGATCCGCTGAAGAAGTTGACGCTGCGTTGGAGTCCGCGCAGCGAGAAGCTGAGAGCTTCTTTGGTCGTAGTGAGTGTTATATGGAGCGCTACCTGACATGGCCGCGGCATATCGAAATGCAGATCATTGCTGACCAGCATGGGAAAACTGTCTGGTTAGGTGAACGTGACTGTTCGGCGCAGCGCCGGCATCAAAAACTGGTTGAGGAGAGCCCAGCCCCCAATTTCCCCGACGAAGTCCGGCAGGCCATGGGTGAAGCGGCAGTTGCCGTGGCCGAGGGCTGCGACTATACGAACGCCGGAACCGTCGAATTTCTGTTTCAAGACGGAGAGTTTTACTACTTGGAAATGAACACGAGACTGCAGGTGGAACACCCGGTCAGCGAGCTGGTGTCCGGAATTGATCTTGTTCGAGAGCAGATACGCATCGCGGCAGGCGAGGAGCTGTCCTTCGATCAGAGCGACGTCAAGCACGATGGTCACGCTATTGAGGTACGCATCAATGCCGAAGACCCGGCGGGCGGCAGGTTTCTTCCGTCTCCGGGGACGATAAGCGATTTACGTCTGCCGGACGGATTTGGCATCCGCTGGGATGGCGGTTATGAAGCCGGCGACACTGTTTCTCAGTTTTACGACAATTTGGTTGGCAAGCTTGTGGTTTGGGGCTCTGATAGAGACACAGCAATATCTCGCATGCGAAGTGCGCTCGCCGAACTTGATGTGGGTGGCATTGCGACAACCGCAGCTGCTCATAGGGTCATTTTGGCTAGCCCAGATTTTCAAGCGGGAGAGCACAGCACCAAATGGGTCGAGGAGTCTCTTGATCTGAGTGATGTTTCTGGATCATCAGACGGTTCGGGTGAAATTGTTGATGATGAACCGCTGACACGAAAAGACGTAGTCCTTGAAGTCAACGGTAAGCGTTTCGAAGTCGCCGCATGGGTGCCTGAAACCGTGGGTGCTGCCCCCAAAGCCAAAACCAGCAAACCGCGAAGGTCAGCTTCCAACTCTGGAGGTTCAGCGGGTTCTGGTCAGATAGCTGTGCCGATGCAGGGAACTATCGTCAAAGTTCTTGTCGAAGTCGGTCAAGAAGTGACCGAAGGAGAAGCCGTGGTGGTGTTGGAAGCGATGAAGATGGAGAACAACATCAACGCTGATAAATCGGGAACGGTCGCCGAAGTGAAGGTTGGTCCGGGCGACACTGTTGGTGCGGGCGACGTCGTCGTAATCATCGAGTAGCGGTCGCGACCAACGATTGCTTGAACCCTGCGAGACTGGTGGCAATGATGACTGAGGGCGTTCAGGAGCGGCATCTATGCGTGGCATGATTCTTGCTGGTGGTGCTGGGACACGCTTATTTCCCTTAAGTCAGGTTTCAAGCAAGCAGCTTCAAGCGGTTTATGACAAGCCGATGATCTATTACCCGTTGGAAACCTTGATGACTGCCGGGATCAGAGAAGTTCATCTGATTAGCACCCCACATGATTTACCTGTTTTCCAACGAGTATTGGGCGATGGGCATCAGTGGGGTATCGACCTTTCCTATGGAGTGCAGCCGGAACCCGGTGGAATCGCGCAGGCGGTGACAATCGGAGAAACTTTTACCCGGGAACAGCCCTTTACTCTCATTCTGGGAGACAACATTTTCTTCGGCCCAATCGGCCTAGCGAATCAAGTGTCAGCGTTTGATGGGGGGGCTGTCATTTGGGGTTACCCGGTGAAGGATCCTCAGCGTTACGGGGTAATAGAACTTGATTCTTTGGGCACGGTTGTGTCAATTGAGGAAAAGCCCAGTGACCCCAAAAGCGCATTAGCTGTGCCTGGGCTTTACATGTACGACGGCACCGCTGTCTCCCGAGCTAAGGAACTTGCTCCGAGCAGCAGGGGTGAGTTGGAAATCACAGATCTGAACTTGAACTTTCTCAAAGATGGTCAGTTGCGCGCTGTTGAGCTAGGAAAAGACATCACTTGGATGGATTCAGGTACACACGAGAGTCTCCTTGAGAGTTCGAACTTCATCGCTGCAGTCGAAACGACGAACGGATACAAGGTCGCTTGCCTAGAAGAGGTCGCATTCAAGATGGGTTTTGTCTCTCTTGAGGAGATCGGCCGGACCCTTGAGGCGATGCCCGTGTCGCCGTACAGAAGCTATTGCGAAAGGTCGATCTTGGGGTGAGGGGTCGACGGGTCGACAGCGCAACACGTTGGACCCTCGGCATAGTTGTTGTAACGATCATCTTCAGTTTGGGATTGTCGCTGATCGGGTCGCGGACGTTCTTGCGATCTGACACCGTTTTGCGCTGGGCACCATGGAACGAGAGTCAGCCCATCGATCTTGAGTTGACATCGATTCCGGTGGCCGATCCCGTGGATTCGGGATTCCCTGCCCAGGAGTTGTTTCACCGCCGCCTTTTAGACGGCGATTTCGCTATGTGGAATCCCTACCCGGCAGGAGGAACTCCCCTCGCCTCAGTTCCTCATCAGGGGTTCTTTGATCCTCTGAATTTGCCCTTCCTTTTGTTGCCAGATCGAGTTGCGCCCGCCTGGGTGAAACTTATTGAGCTTTCTGTTGCGCTTGCCGGGGTCTTTCTGTTGCTCCGGAACTTGGGGGCCTCTCGGTCCCCATCGCTTGTAGCGGGATTTATTTATGCATTCAGCGGCTTTCAAACGGTGTGGACGAATTGGCCGCAAAGCCATGTAGGAGCTTATTTACCGTGGCTTTTGTGGGCGTCAGAACGTCTTTTGCGTCGCCGAGATATGTCTTCATGTTTGGCAATTTCGCTTGTGACTTGCTCAATGCTTCTCGCAGGATTCCCCGCATTAACTGGATGGGGTGTGGCGTTGATGTTGCTGTGGCTCGTTTTGCGTTCCCGCGCCGGGTTTCGAACTGAAGGCAGGACCTCGACCTTGGTCGCCTCTGCTACCGCGTCTGTGGTGCTTGGCGTTGGGCTCGCAGCGTGGCAACTATTTCCTTTCGTTCATCAGTTACGAGCCACTGATTTAGCTCATCGAAGCCAATCTGTTGCTGATCATCTGTCCTCTTCGTTGATGGCGACGGTCGCGATTCCGACTGCGTTCGGTTCCCATGCGCAGGGATTTTTCTATGGTGATCGTAATTACATTGAGACATGTGCTTTTCTGGGAGCGGGGGCGTTAGTAGTCGTGGTCGGTGCACTCTTTTTGCGTCCTTCGGCTTCTGTTTCTAGGTCTGCTACAGCGATCATTACCGGTTTGTTGGGTGTCACGACCTTGTTGATTTTCAGCGGAGGCCCTCTCCTGGCCTTGGCTCAAAAGTTTCCAGTTTTCGATTCGAATTTTGTGGGTCGAATGCGCTCAGTTTGGCTTCTGTTGCTGTCTTTGTTGGTTGGTCTGGGGCTTGAGGCGCTCACCTCAGATGGAGATGACCGCACCAGTGAATTAGATGTGCGACGGCGACGTTTTCAGGTCGCTGGCTTTTCGACCGCTTCGCTTATAGCGATTTTTGGTGTTGTTTATCTCTTACGCCGGGCATCCCAAGAAGGACATCTATTGGATGTCGGTCGGGCAACGCTGATCGCCGGACTCGCTGCGGGAGTTGTGATCTGGGCAATCGTACTGCGAGGGCGATTGAGAGGCTTTTTTCCTGTCGTTGTCGCGGGAGTGGCTGCGGTGGAAATTCTGCTCTTTGTCACTCCCTTTTGGCCTAATGAGGTTCCGGAGCGTCACTACCCCATGACTCCTGCTCACGAGTTTCTCGCTGAGGAAGCGGCTGGCGATCGAATTGCCACTCATGATTTAGCGTTCTATGCGGGCACGACCACTCACTATGGAATTCGAACGGTGACTGGTCATGTGTTCCATCAGCCAACGTGGAGGGATTTGTTGGTCGCAATTGACCCAGAAGCTTTTGAACGGTCGTATACATTTTCTTTTCTTGAGTTCCTCGACGTGAACCGCTTGGAGTCACCGGTGTTGGATCGGATGGCGGTGCGGTGGCTTGTTACCCAAGTTGATTTTCCTTTGCCGGGAAAGCCGTTCGTTATGTCCGAGGGCAGTGCTGTGCGGGGGCTTGAACGGGGCGCGTTTCTTGAGGTGCGGGTCGACTCGCAACCAATTCGCGGTGTTGAACTAGACGTGGTTGAGGACTTGATTACCAGTGATCTAGCAGGTCGCCTGCGAATCGAGATTGTCGCGGAAGATGGGAGTATCCGCACTGGGCGAAGACATGTTCGTGGCTTGTTGCCGGCAGGTCGGCATTGGGTTCCCGTTGCCGCAGAAGATTTAGCTGTTGGTGGCGAAGTGTTGATCCGAGTCAGACTTGACGCTGATGACGGAGTTTTGAAGTTGCGTACGGATCGGTTCGGATCTCCGGCGTTGAATGGGATGGGGTCGGCGGGGGGCGCGCTCCGTTTGGCTTACGCCGATGACGTCGCCATCTGGGAGAACTTGAATGTCTTAGGACGAGTCAGATTTGCGTCTGAGGGTGTCGTCGTGCCTGATGGAGGCGACAGGGTTCAGATGTTGCAGTCCCCTCTTCCCTCTGAGGTGGTGGTGCTTTCACAACAGGCCGCTCATTTGACTGACTCTGTTGGAGCTGGAGCGGCAATCGAGAAAGTAGACGATCAGTTGGATCATCTAAGCATTTCATTGACTGCCTCAACTCCGGGATGGTTAGTGGTCGCAGATGCGATGCAAAGTGGTTGGGTTGCAACGGTTAACGGCGTTTCTCAGCCATTGGTTGCAGCTGATCATGCTCTGGTAGCGGTACCGATTCCGGAAGGGTCGAGCATTGTGCGACTCGAGTACCGACCTGCCGGTTTACGGGCGGGCGTGCCTATTTCCATTGTGTCGTTGGCACTTGTGTTGTCGTTAGTTTGGACCGCTACCCGCAAGAAGCGAACGATTCAGACTTCTGGGGCTGATTCTTCGTCGGTGTTGCTGTAATTACCGATGGTGAGTTCAATATTTCGGACTCTGCGAAGGACGCGTTCGGTGATGACTCGATTCGATCGAAGTAGGTCTGCGAGTAATCCGAGCATCAGCATTTGCACTGCTACGAGTAGGCAGACGGCGCCGACTATGAGTGACTGGATATGTCCTTCTCCCCCAGCACTCAGGTAATACCAGGCAAATCGTCCGAAAAGTATTAGCCCGGCCGCCGCGAAGATTGCTGCTGGAATGTTGAAGAAGCGAAGCGGTTTGTGCATTGCGTATACCCGAGAAATAGTTCCTGCTGATCTTCGAACGTACTGTCGTTTTGAACGGAAAAGGCGTGAGGGGCGAGTTGTTGGATTCACTCCAATAGGTACGTCGGCGACTGTCAGGTCGGAACGACCGGCTTGGATGAGGGTCTCCAGCGTATATGTGAATTGTGAGACGACGTTGACTTGGAGGGCTGCATCTTTGGAGTACGCCCTAAACCCTGAGGTTACGTCGGAGACATGGGTCGCAGATGCCTGTCGCACCACCCAAGATCCCACTCTTTGCAAGCATTTCTTCAATGGGGAGAATTCTTGGTGGTTCGCTATGTCTCTGGTGCCGACAACAAGGTCGGCGTGACCGTTACATATAGGTTCCACCAAACGCGGAATGTCGGCTGCCGAATACTGGTTGTCGGCATCCGTGTTGACAATCACATCAGCTCCGAGTTGCAGGGACGCGTCAAGACCAGCTTGAAAAGCAACCGCCAATCCCTTGTTGTTGCTTAACTTCACCAGCGCATCAACCCCGTGTGCTTGGGCGACTGCCGCCGTTTCGTCACTTGACCCGTCGTCTACAACTAACCAAAGGACCTCATCGAATCCGCTGACCGTTCTCGGTAAATCTCCCAAAGTGGTCGGGAGCGTCTCTGCTTCGTTGAAACAGGGAATCTGGATGACGAGTCGCACTTCCCCATTCTGGTGGACGAATGGACTAGACACGTGGCGGGTAATTATTCATTTCGTTAAATGATTGATCTAGGAGTTAGGGAAGAACCAATGAGCGACGAAGCTACATATGAGCTGGATGGGCATATTGCGACAATCACTTACAACCGTCCCGAGTCTCTGAATGCGATCAACGGAGCCATGCGCGAGTGTTTGAACGCTGCATGGTTGGAGTTTTATAACGATCCAGAGGCGTGGGTTGCTGTGTTGACCGGAGCTGGTCGGGCTTTCTGTGCGGGTGCTGATCTGCGTCCAGGGCAGGGCAATGCTGCGGGCACTTGGTCGGGCAGCTACTTCGAGATTCCTACGATCAATAGCTTTGAGAGTGGATTGGAGTTGTGGAAACCGACTATTGCCGCTGTCAACGGTGCTTGTATTGGTTATGGATTAACTGGTGCTATAGCGACTGATTTTCTTTTGGCATCGGACCGTGCTGTGTTTGGGATGCCCGAGGTGAAGGTTGGGGTGCCAACGATTGTCGGTTCCATGCGCATTCCATCGAAGCTGGCGTGGGCTGATGCTATGGAGATTTTGTTGACGGGCGACAACATCGATGCTGAACAAGCAGCTGATATTGGGTTGGCGTGGCGAGTGGTGCCTCACGATGATCTGCTGGACGAGGCCTATGCACTAGCGGATCGTTTATGTCAGGGTGCGCCACTTGCGGTGCGGGCGGTGAAGGAAGTTGCGACTCGCTCTCAGCGAATGGGTTGGGTAGAGGCGGTTCGCATGGGTGAAAGCATTCGGCGCATTGTGGGAGCAAGCGAGGATGCTCAAGAAGGGGTAGACGCTTTTCGGGAAAAGCGCTCGCCAGAGTGGAAGGGTCGTTAGGTATTACGTTTCTTGTCTCGGTCGGGCGGCTTCGCGCGTTTAAGTTTCGAGGACGAGACGTGCAACGACGTCGGTGCCGAACGCGGTCAAAATCGCTAGGTAGAGAAGCCCCGTGGCTGCCATGATTGCGGCGTATTGACGTTCACGCAATGCGGCGCGGGTGGCAAGCACCAGTGCTCCGGTGGTCAGAGCGCACGCAACCCAGAACCATCCAAGCATTCCTCCGTAGCTATCATCTATTTCGCCGGATAGAACCGAGAACATGCCGGTTGGGACGAGTAAGAGACCGACCTCGATGGGCCAAAGTTTTGCAAGCCAGGAGACTTGTTCGATGAGAGGTTCTCTTCGGAGTCCGGGCTGAACTAAGTACCAGTGTCCCAAGAGCATGGCATCGGTGACCGAACCCAAGAAAGCTGCGCCGATCAGTATTCGAGCTGTCTGCAGCAGCTCGTTTCCTCCACCGCCGAGTCCTGCCGCAATGAGACCCACCAGACCAGCGATGGGGGCGGCAATATCCCATTGCGGGTCATAGCTGCGTCGCGTTTGTTGGGACCGGGGGGACTGACTTGCCCCCTTTGTGGGTCGTCCTGTTACCGATAGCAACAGTGTGCCTGCGGCAACGACTGCCACCACGACAGCCGCTGAATCTCGAATGGGTTCTGAAGCCCATCCGTAGCCCGCTATCGCTGCCAAAACGGCAATAGCTGCGTAGGTTGATCTCAGGAGCCATCCATAGCCCGGGCCAACTTCTTTGCGACGGGTGGTGACCCACAGAAATAGCAGTCCTCCGGTGGCCCATTGCAGCAAGACTGTTGCGGCATCTAGCTGCGGACCGGCTGGCATCGTCGGAAGTGTAGTCACCGGCTGGTGAAAGTTAGACCGTGGTAGCGATGGATTGAAGACCCCGGGCAGCCTTGTGGCTCGAACGAGTGAGCGGCCCGGCTTCTACGTGTGGTATGCCGAGTTCGCGGGCGCTGTCGGCTAGGAGTTCGAACGTTTCGGGATCCACCCATCGTTGGACCGGCAAATGTTTGCTGGTGGGGCGGAGATATTGACCTATTGTCACGATGCTGACGCCAACAGCCGACAAATCTCCTAAAGCGGAAACCAGTTCGTC
>JASMKJ010000423.1 GCA_030749275.1 Acidimicrobiales bacterium | reverse complement strand
GTTAGTCGGTTAGCGCCAGTCATGTTGAGCATGATTGAAGAAAGATCGATGGTGTGGCTCTACGAAGAGTTGGAACGACCTCTCATATCGGTGTTATCTCGAATGGAGGATGCAGGGGTCGGTGTCGATGTAGCTGAACTAACAAGAATGCGCGATTACCTAGTCGGCGAAGTTCAGCGACTTGAAACAGCTATCCATGGCCTTGCAGGGCACGAGTTCAATGTGAATTCAACCAAACAGTTGCGGGAGGTGTTGTTTGAAGAACTTGGCTTAACTCCTCAGAAGAAAACCAAAACCGGCTATTCAACGGATGCGGCATCTCTAGAAAAGATTCGCGACCAACACGAAATTGTCGCCCTCCTCCTTGAGTACAGAGAGGTCGAAAAATTACGGTCCACCTATGGCCAAGGCCTGCTCGACGTAACAGATGACGATGGTCGAATTCGAGCGACTTTCAACCAAACTGTCGCGCGCACGGGTCGACTGAGTTCTGAAGATCCGAACCTGCACAACATCCCTGTTCGAACCTCGCTAGGTAGAGAGTTCCGTAAAGCCTTTGTCCCTCACGATGGATGTGAACTGCTGGTAGCCGATTACAACCAGATTGAACTCAGAGTGATAGCTCACTTAGCAGAAGATCCCGGTCTGATTAGAGCGTTCGAGTCCGGTGAGGACATTCACAATGCTACGGCAGCATCGATCTTTGGGATCGATCCAGAAGACGTCAACGTGGAACAACGTTCCAGAGCGAAGATGGTGAGCTATGGGCTTGCCTACGGTATGGAAGCGTACGGACTTGCTCAGCGTCTAGGGATCGAGACTGGAGAGGCAGCCGAGATACTCAACTCCTATTTCGTGGCATTCCCGGCCGTGAAGTCCTTTATGGACGAAATTGTTGAGCAGACCAAGGAGATGGGATATACCGAAACTATCTTCGGGCGCCGTCGACCGATCCCCGATCTCGCCTCGTCGAACTTTAGGGTCCGCCAGGCGGCTGAACGTCAGGCGATGAACGCTCCCATACAAGGCCTCGCCGCGGACATCTTCAAGATCGCACTTGTGCAAATTGACCGCTCTCTGACTGCCATGAAGGCCCAAAGTCGACTCATTCTCCAAGTTCACGATGAAGTGATACTCGAAGTTGAACCAGATGAGCATGAAGACATTAAGGCAATGACTATTGAGAAGATGCGTGACGCAGCCGAGCTACGTGTTCCGCTCGAAGTGAATGTTGCTACGGGCCCAAGTTGGGCTCAGGCGAAAGCCTAAAAGTGCTGCTTGTATCTGACTGGGAAACGTCGCATGCCTGATGACCATTGGTTCGAAGAGGTAGCCGATCACTTGCAATCGGCGTATTTGAGATACGCGTTCACGCGCAGCACTGTCGAGGAAGTTGACGCTGTCATCGAAGACCTCGGGCTTCAACCGGGGGATCAGGTTCTCGATGTAGGTTGCGGCCCGGGCCGCCATGCCTTAGAGCTTGCGCGACGTGGCGTTATTTGCCTCGGCATCGATATCTCAAAGCCATTTGTCGACCTCGCTAACGAATCGGCCAGACAAGAAGGACTCGACAAACTGGTGAAGTTTGAACGAATGGACGCTCGACGAATGGAGTTCCCCCGGCAATTCGATGGGGTGATCTCGCTGTGTGAAGGCGCTTTTGGTCTGCAGGGCGGGCCGGCAGCCTTAGACGTAGCGAATCTTGGAGGTGATCAAGCCATTTTGAAAGGCATGGCTGACGCTCTCAAGCCCGGTTGCCGAGTCTTGGTGGCGGCTTTTTCTGCGTACTTTCAGGTTGCCCACGGGGACACCAGCAACGATGATTTTGATTTGATGACCGCCACCCGACATGAGATCACCGAGGTCAAGAATCCAGAAGGGATATCACTGAGTACCAACTTATGGACTACCTGCTTCACGCCCAGAGAGTTGTGGCTCATGGCTCAGACGGTGGGCCTCGAACCACTCAAGGTTCGTAGTGTTCATTCCGGCGAAAGTTGGACAGACGACACCATTGATCTAGATCGTGCAGAGCTGCTACTTCTAGCACGTCGGCCAGAATAAACAACTCCGCTAGTTCTAGAACTTGAGTCCTGAGATGGTTCCGGCCTCAAGGCCGTGTAGCCTTGGACGCCGTGTCCGGTGGGAGCTCTGCCACAGGCACCCCGTATCGTCTACCTAGAGCCAAAAATTGTGTCTGATACTACGGAATTCGGCAGCTTTACCGATGCCGGTGAATACATACCCCGCACCATCGTCGAGAACGACCTTGGAGCAACGACCTTCGCTGATGCTATAGACGGAACGATCGTTGAATTCGAAGATGGCGATTTAGTTACCGGAACGGTCGTCCGAATAGACCGAGATGAAGTACTTCTTGACATCGGTTTTAAATCCGAAGGAGTCATTCCTAGTCGAGAGCTCTCAATTCGAAACGCGGTTGATCCATCGGAAGTTGTCGAATTAGGGGAAGAGATCGAAGCCCTAGTCCTACAAAAGGAAGACCAAGACGGGCGTCTTGTTTTGTCAAAGAAACGGGCCCAATATGAAAAGGCCTGGGGTCGGATCGAAGAGATCAAAGAATCAGATGGGGTTGTCTCAGGCCCAGTTATTGAAGTTGTAAAGGGCGGACTCATTATTGACATCGGATTGCGCGGCTTTGTACCGGCATCGCTGGTGGAGTTGCGTCGGGTACGCGATTTGGATCCGTACATAGGTATGGAGCTCGAGGCCAAAATTATTGAATTAGATAAGAATCGCAACAACGTCGTTCTCTCTCGCCGAGCTTGGCTTGAGGAGACACAAAAGGAACAACGCGAAGAGTTTTTGGACGATTTGCAGCCAGGAGAGAAGCGAAGCGGTGTTGTCTCCTCGGTTGTGAGCTTCGGTGCGTTCGTGGATTTGGGCGGAATGGACGGCCTGATCCATGTCTCAGAGTTGTCATGGAAGCATGTTGACCATCCAAATTCAGTAGTGACGGTAGGTGATGAAGTCGACGTCGAAGTGCTGGAAGTGGACCGCGAGCGTGAACGAATTTCATTGTCATTGAAGGCAACCCAACAAGACCCATGGCAAGAGTTTGCCGATGGCCACAAGGTGGGCGAATTGGTCTACGGCCGCGTAACCAAGCTGGTGCCGTTTGGCTCCTTCGTTCAAGTCGGGGATGGAATAGAGGGTCTTGTTCATATTTCTGAAATGTCAGCGCATCATGTCGAATTGCCAGAGCAAGTGGTGACACCTGGTGAGGAATTGTGGGTCAAAATTATTGATCTGGACTTACAGCGACGAAGGATCAGTTTGTCAATCAAGCAGGCTGCCGAAGGTGGGGTAGTAGCGGCTGAATATCAGGAAGCATTCGGTGAACATGCTTACGATGAGTCTGGAAACTTCATCGGAGAATTCAGCTTTGAGGCTCCAGCTGAGGGAGAAGAGTCAGAAGCTGAACGAGCTTGGCGTGAATACTACGAAGAGCACGGCGAAGAGGCCTATCGACAAGCCGTTGCCGATTACGAAGACAAAGAACAGAGCCAGCAAACCGCTGAGGAAACTTCAGAAGAAGAAACCGCAGCGTCACCCGAGGAAGCGTAGGGAGTCAAGTGATAGTCATCGGGCTTACCGGTGGCATAGGAAGCGGTAAGAGCACAGTCTCGGACCGTTTTGTCGATCTTGGCGCGGTACTAATTGACGCGGATCAGATAGTTCGCGAATTGCAAGAACCAGGTGGAAGTGTCTATAGCGAGATGGTGAAGCAATTTGGTGCGGAGATATTGAATGAGGACACAACCCTGAACCGTCAAGCAATTGCCGATGTTGTATTCAACGACAAGGAAGCGCTTCGGACGCTGAACGGGATTGTTCACCCACCCGTGAACAGGGAAATTAGACATCGGATACGTAAGCATGCAAAAACCGACAACCTTTTGGTCCTAGACATCCCCCTACTTGTAGAAGGGATTATCGCTGGAGGACCCCCGCGATACATCGTTAGCGGGATCTTGGTTGTTGACACTCCTCCAGAAGTAGCGATTCAACGCCTAGTCGATCAGAGAGGATTCAACGAAGAGGACGCTCAGTCCCGAATAGCGGCGCAGGTACCACCTGAAAAGAGACTCGAGTTAGCTGACTTTGTGATCAACAATGCCGTGACTCTCAATGAATTAGAGCCACAAATCAGATCAGCGTTCGCGTGGGCGCAAAACCTTCCGGCTACTGAGGCAACTCCCGAACCTGACGAGCCGAGCTAACTCCGGGTAGGGAATCAACCGAGAGCAACCACGAGCAGAATCCCTATTAGGACTAAAGCACTACCGAAATAATCACGAGGGTGATGCTCCTCTTTAAGGCGTACAAGCGAGATGAAAAACGCTAAGACTATTTCCAGCTGTCCAAGGGTTCGGACCTTGGCCGCGGTAGCAAGGGTCATAGCGGCGATCCAACCAGTAGTCCCAGCAAAACTTAAGATTCCTACCTGAAAGCATTCTCGTCGATGGTTCCAGATGTTGACTATTTGGTTCCGGTCGAACGTGGCGAGAAGCGCGCCGTGGAGCAACATTTGGCTTGTGAGTAAGGCCACCAGGGTCAGGCAAGTCTTATGCCACACCGATGCCCCAACCAACGAAGTAGATGCACCTCGAATCCCGATAGCCGAAAATGCGAAAAACAATCCTGCGGCGATACCGAACCATGCTGCTTTATCGCCTAGCCCTTTGAGTGCGGTGCCGACTCCTGAACTAGCAGCGAGCAGGACGACTCCCACGAGGACGATGGCCGCGCCAATCCATCCAACTGGTTGCAAGGTTTCGCCCAAGAAAATCGCGGAACCAGTCGCTACCAAAATAACCTCTGCTTTTGAGTAGACCGTTCCGACAGCAAAGTCCCGGGCACGAAAGGCTTGAAGCAGTAGAGCGGTTCCACAAATTTGAACCAACCCTGCTCCGATGATCCAGAAGTAGAACCTCTGTGGAATCTCTATGGTTTCGGGCGAATAGAGCCAGGTGACGGCGAGCGACGAGATGGCTAGGGGCCAGGCAAATAAAAATCTGACATAAGCGGCGCCAAACGAAGACAGGTGCCGGCGAAGTCCGTGTTGACGGGCGGTCCGCAGCACTTGCGCTGCCGTGGCCCCTAACGTCACGGGGATCCAGATGAGGCCGCCTGAGCCCACGAGTGACCTTCCTGTAGCTCGATTAGGTAACTGTTGGTACTACTACACCGAATCGCCGCCGGGAGGTCCTTCTAGTCGCTGTTGAAGCCTGTTCATGCCATGGAGCCATCGATCTGGATCTGCAGTTTTTCTCTCCATCCAGGTTTGAGCGATTGGATCTGTGAGAATCAGGAATCGTTCATCTGAAATTGCGTCAAGCACTTGTTGGGCGACCTCTTCAGGCTCTTTGATTGGCCCTCCGGCCTGCGAGGCCCACTCTCCATCTGCGGCATCACCCAACATCGGTGTTCGAACAGCCAAGGGTGCTAGTAAGGAAACGGCGATTCCGTGATGAGCGTAAGTGAAGGCAAGCCATTCGGCTAAACCTACAACCGCGTGTTTGCTGACTGCGTAAGGAACATTGCCATGTGACGACAAAATCCCAGCCATTGACGCGGTGTGGAGCAAGTAACCCTCTCCTCTTTCCAACATTCCCGGTAAGACAGCTCGAATGGCGTGTACATGGGACATGAGGTTTACGTCCCACTGGCTCTGCCATTCCACGAGAGGGCTGTCTAACATCCCTGCGCCGGAACCAATTCCAGCATTATTAAATAAGACTTCAACTGGCCCAAGCTGCTGTTCGACCTCTGAGACCATGGCTTCAATGGCCGCGGAATCTGCTAGATCGCATTCCACAGCGATCCCACCTATCGAATCTGCGACCACCTGAGAGCCTGTGGCGTCGACGTCGACTACAGCCACCTTGGCGCCAACGCTTGAAAACGCTCGAGCGCAAGCCGCACCAATCCCGCTCGCGGCCCCTGTAATGACAGCGACTTTTCCCTCGAGTTTCATGACCCCCCGATTTCTAGACCTTCAATTGGGTGCCGCAGTGCGGGCAACTCGCCACTTTGTCTCTAATGTCGTACTGCGATTCCTTGACAAGGAGGAAGCAGCCCTCACAGAGAATTTCGTCCTCTTGCTTCCCAGGTATCCGATCGCCTTCTGCTGTGGTGATGACCCCCTCGTCTTCTTCCTCTTCTTCTTCGTCGTCCTCAGCGGAAGAGAGCCGTTCTTTCAAGATGGTGTCAAGATCAGCCTCTACTTCGTCGTCGTCTTCTTCTTCCTCTTCTTCATCATCGGAGGTCGGGCGTGCGCCTGCAGGGATCTCCTGATTCTCATCGTCGTCATCGTCTTGATCTGCGAGGTCGTCGGCCTCAAGATCAATCTGGATTTCCTCACCCATCTCCTCATCGAGGATGTCTGGATCAGGCTCCATTTCTTCAATTTCTTCGTCTACAGGTTCATCACTCATAAAGGCCTCAGAAGCAGTTACCTCAATTACTGGAATATGCCACTCAGCGCGGAGGATACCCAGAGAACGGGCCATG
>JASMKJ010000422.1 GCA_030749275.1 Acidimicrobiales bacterium | reverse complement strand
TCTCCGCGTATCGTTTTGGGTATAGGGCCGCAAAGGCTAAATCTTCGAGTTCGTTTCTTACCTCTTGCATGCCCAAACGATGAGCTAAGGGGGCATACACATCAAGAGTTTCGCGAGCGATTTGTTCTTGTTTCGTGGGCTGAAGAGCTCCAAGAGTCCGCATGTTGTGAAGTCGGTCCGCAAGCTTGATCAGCAAGACGCGGAGGTCTCGAGCCATAGCGACCAGCATCTTTCGTAGCGTTGCTGCTTGCTGTGCTTGTTTCGTTGCGAATCTGACCCGATCGAGCTTGGTGACGCCGTCTACTAGCGAGGCAACGTCTGGACCGAATTCATTTCCTATTTCAATGAGTTCGATACCTGTGTCTTCAACGGCGTCGTGTAACAGTGCGGCTGCTATCGATACGTCATCCAATCCCATTTCAGCGACAACTGAAGCGACAGCTACTGGGTGGAGTATGTATGGCTCACCGGATTTTCGACGCTGTCCCTGGTGGGCCCGATCCGCCATTTCGTAGGCCCGAACAAGTAGATCGGCGGAGCTCTTAGGCCAACGCGCCTTATAGCGATCGACAACACCTTGGAGTTCCGTGTGGACGGGCGCGGCGGCTCGACGCCACGGCAGCACTCTCGTAACGGTGGCCATTAGCTACTGGGGTGGAGGTCGCTCTGCATCTACCTAATAGTGAATCACGGCAACTACGTCCCGTACACCAAGTTGTTGACGACCATCAAGAAAATCGAGTTCGATGAGCACCGTCGCTGCGACTAGCTCTGCTCCGGTTTCAGCTATCAGTTGTTCGGCTGCCGAAAGTGTTCCTCCGGTCGCCAGAACATCGTCCACTAAGAGCACTCGGTCTCCCTTGCCCATAGCTTTTGATTGGATCTCTAACCGGTCAACGCCGTATTCCAATCCGTAGCTATGCGAAAATATCTCACCAGGTAGCTTCCCAGGTTTTCTAATGGGACAGAATCCAGCATTGAGATGTTCGGCTATAGCAGACCCGAAGAGAAAGCCACGCGACTCGATCCCAACTACATGAGTGATGGAAGAGTCAGCGAAAGGTGAGGCCATAAAGTT
>JASMKJ010000421.1 GCA_030749275.1 Acidimicrobiales bacterium | reverse complement strand
ACGAAATGTTCCACGGCCGCGACATCACCGCCGAGGAGTGGGAACTAACCGAATCCCTCATGTTTGAACGCCTCGACCTCTACCAGAAAGAGGCCTACTGGACGCTCACTCAGATTGCCCGCCAGCACGGCGGAGCGATGCTGTGCGACGGCGTTGGCCTCGGAAAGACCTTCGTCGGTCTCATGCTGATCGAACGCCTAATCCTGCATGAAAACAAACGGGTGCTCCTCCTAGCCCCCAAAGGCGCCAGAGAAGGGGTCTGGAACCCCCACCTGGCACGGTTCCTGCCACACATCGGAGGCGACACCTCTCTCGCTGGTTACAGCAACCTGCTGGTGTTCAACCACACCGACCTCAGCCGCGACGGCTACGAAGAGCACCTGGAACGCAACGCGAAGCTCGCCGACGTAGTCATCATCGACGAAGCGCACCATTTCCGAAACCAAGGTCAGCGCGGCAAACGCGACGACCCGGACTACCGGTCCCGCTACTGGCACCTCTACGACCTGCTCGACGACCCTGCCCGACCCAAACAGCTATTCATGCTGACCGCCACGCCGATCAACAACAGCCTCCTCGATTTCAAGCATCAACTCGACCTGTTCACCGGCGGCAACGACAACCACTTCGCCGGCACCCTCGGAGTCCCCAGCCTCGCCGGCCGCATCAAAACAATGACCAAGGCCATCAACGAGCGAACCGGAGCCACCGCTGATCTCAGCGACCACCGCGATGAAGTCGAATACGTCCTCACCGACGACCCGCTCTTCAACAACCTGGTCGTGCAACGCAGCCGCGCCTACGCCAAACAATCCCAGTTGCAAGAAACCGGGTCGTCAGCGGTGTTCCCCACGAGAGAAGACCCGAAGGTCGCTGAATACTCGATACGAAAGACCTACGGGGCGCTGCTCACCAAACTCACCGACGCGTTTTCACGCAGCGACGGCAAAGAGCCGCTGTTCTCGCTGCCGATCTACTACCCGCTGAACTACTACCTCGGCGACCCAGAAGACATCGACGATTACGACTTTGCTGCAGGACGCCAAAAACAAGTCGTGCAACTGATCCGAACGGTGTTCCTCAAACGATTCGAATCATCAGTCTTTTCGTTCGAAACGACCTGCGACCAGCTGGTGCGCAGACTCCTCGCGTTCCTCGAAGTGCACTGCGAAACCGACAGCGAGAAATCCACCCTTGAACGGTGGCAGAGGAAACACGCCGACATCCTCAACTACAGCCACGACAAGCAGCTGGCCATCTGGGAACCCGAAGACGACGACGGGACATTCCAGTTAGCGATCTGGGAACCCGAAGACGACGTGATTCCGCCAGAGATGATCGCCAAGGTCGAAGAACTCGAACTCAACCGCGACGACTACGACCTGCCAGGAATGATCATGGAGACCTTCAACGATCTCGATGTGGCGATCGGCTTCCTCGAAGAAACCAGACAGGTCACCACCGACCAGGACGACAAGCTCAAGAAACTCACCACGATGCTCACCAGCGACGAGTTCGCTGACCGCAAAGTCCTTATCTTCTCCGAGTTTGCTGACACTGTCCGATACATCGCCAACCATCTCCAAAACGCCGGCATCGACGGCGTCGAGTTCCTAGACAGCGTCAGCGGCAAGAACCGTGCCGACGTGATCAAACGCTTCGCCCCCTACTACAACGGCAGCTCCTCACCACAGCTCCAAGCCGACCAGAAACACCCGATCAGGATCCTGGTCGCCACCGACGTGCTCTCCGAAGGACTCAACCTTCAAGACGCATGCCGCCTCATCAACTACGACATCCACTGGAACCCCGTCCGGTTGATGCAACGCATCGGCCGAGTCGATCGACGGCTCGACCCTGAAATCGAACAAGCCATCACAACCGCCCATCCCGACCTCGCCGACGACCGAGGCACCATCAGGTACTGGAACTTCCTACCCCCCGAAGAACTCGCCCCGCTGCTCAGCCTCTTCGAGAGGGTCACGTCTAAGACGTTGGCGATCTCCGAGACCCTCGGCATCGAAGGTAAGAAACTTCTCAGCCCTAAAGATCACTACCAGGCGCTCAGAGACTTCAACGCCGACTACGAAGGCTCCACATCCGTCATCGAGGAGATGCGTCTCGAATACCAGAACCTGCTGACAGCGCACCCTGAGATCGAGACCCGTCTCAACGGTCTTCCCAACTCGATGTTCAGCGGCCGTCAACGACCAGCCGACGGCACCACCGGGGTGTTCTTCTGCTACCGGCTACCCGCCTGGGACACCGAAGCCGAAGCGTTCACGCTCGAAGCCGGACCGGCCCACTGGTATCTGTACGACCTGGCCGACAACAAGATTCTCGAAGAACCCCGTGAAATCGTCAACCACATCCGATCGACACCGGACACTTCGCGAGTGGTCACCATCGCACCCGAAACGCTGCTTGAAGCTCGAGACAAGATCCGCAAACACATCAAGAACAGCTACCTCAAACGGGTAGACGCACCCGTGGACGCTCCGAGCCCACTGCTGGCCTGCTGGCTAGAGCTCAACGACGGCTGACCCCATGGCTGGCCAGAGAGAACGACTCCGCAAGATCCAGACCTTCCCGTCGCTCGTCAAATACCTGCGAGATGAACTCGACTGGCCGGTTAGTAGCGACGACTTCGGTGACCTGACCTTCGACTACACCTCCGAAGAGTTGGGTCTCGATGCGCGCAACGCAGCCAAGATCGAAGAAATCAAGCGGCTACGACCGCTGACAGCAAACCAGCCGTGGGGAATCTTCTTCGTCAAGTTCGAACCCAAATCGTTACCCGTTGTCGCCCTGCGAAGAATCCTCAACTCGGTTGTCACCAAGAAACGGGCTTCCTCCAACGCATCAGACCTTGCCTCTTGGGAGATGACGAACCTGATGTTTATCTCGAGCTACGGCGAGGGCAGCAGCAGACAGATCAGCTTTGCCCACTTCGCTGAGGCCGACGAGAACAAGAAACTCCCGGAGCTTCGTGTTCTCGGCTGGGACAGTCTCGACACGCCCCTTCACCTCGACCACGTCGCCGGGGTTCTCAGTGAACGACTTGTATGGCCGGATGACGAAGACCCCGATAGTTGGCTCGAACAATGGGGTTCAGCATTCACATCCAGGCATCGCGAAGTCGTAGCGACATCGCAAAAGCTGGCTATCGAGCTCGCCAGGCTTGCACGAAGCATCCGTGATCGCATCAGAACAATCCTTGAAGTCGAAACTGAGAACGGACCAGTCTCCAAACTTCTGGCAACGTTCAGAGAAGCGATGCTGGATGACATTTCGACTGAAGAGTTTGCGGACACGTACGCCCAAACAATCGCCTACGGACTCTTATCTGAGCGGATCACGAATCCGGAACACCAGACAGCGTCATTGTCCGAGACAGGTGTTCCTTTCACAAATCCGTTCCTGAAGGAGCTTCTCGGAGCCTTCTTCGCCGTCGGCACCAGCAATCAACGGACCAACGGCTCAGATCAACTGAACTTCGACGAACTCGGTGTCTACGACATCGTCGAACTCCTCGCGTCAGCCAACATGGAAGCGGTCGTTCGAGATTTCGGCGATCAAAACCCTTCAGAAGACCCTGTTGTCCATTTCTACGAACTCTTCCTCGAGGAATACGACCCTGGCCAACGCATCGAACTCGGCGTCTACTACACCCCTCGACCAGTCGTCAGCTACATCGTCCGCAGCGTTGACGAAATCCTCAAGAGAGACTTCCTTCTTCCGCTCGGAGTCGCCGACCCGACCACCTGGACTCAACTAGCCAACAGAATCGACGGTTTCGAAATTCCCGAAGACATCGACCCTGATCGGCCCTACGTGTCAATGCTTGACCCTGCCACCGGCACCGGGACCTTCCTCGTTGAATGGCTCACCGTGGCTGAAAGAAACGTCAAAGAGAACGCCAAGAGACAAGGGCTTTCCGGTCGGGAACTAGACACAGCGTGGGTCGAGGCTCTCACTCAAACAGTTCTACCCAACATGGCGGCCTTCGAAATCACGATGGCGTCCTACGCCGTGGCGCACCTCAAGGTGTCTCTCAGCCTCCCCGCTGAACTCCGCAGCACCGAAACCGCCGCCGGCGATCTCAAGGACTTCATCGCGGAAGTAAAAGTCGACTTGGACAAGCGTCAGCCAAAGTGCGGCAGCGACAATCTGTGAGCGCAAGGGTGTACGACGCGCAATGAGTCGCAGAAGAAACGGAAGGGCCAGCCAATAGACGCCGCAAACCGCCAGGCTGAACAAGCCAACAACTGCGGTCAGTCCGACCCGCTCAAGAA
>JASMKJ010000420.1 GCA_030749275.1 Acidimicrobiales bacterium | reverse complement strand
GACCGGGGTTCTGAGACGAGTACCGAGGATTGGACGGAACTACAAGACGATATTTTCAACGACGAGTTCCTACTGACGCGACCGCTATTGGAGGCGATCAGCGCGGAAGAGAAAATAGTGCTCCTCATCGATGAGGTTGACCGAGTAGAAGTAGAAACTGAAGCATTGCTACTTGAAATTCTCTCTGATTACCAAGTATCCATTCCCGAGCTCGGAACGATTGAAGCCAACCAGATCCCACTAGTGTTTCTGACCTCAAATAACACGAGAGAACTCTCTGAAGCCCTAAAACGTCGTTGCCTCTTCTTGCACATCGACTATCCGCAATTAGAACGAGAAAAAGAAATCGTACTCACCAAAGTCGAGGGCATAAGCGACAACCTGGCAGAACAGGTTGCACGCATTGTCCGATCAATCCGGCAAATCGAGCTAAAGAAAAGCCCATCAGTGTCGGAAACCATCGACTGGGCTCGGACGTTGGTTCTGCTAGGAGTTCAGAGTATCGACGTCGAGCAAGCCAAAGAATCACTTCACATTCTTCTCAAGTACCAGTCGGACATCGAGAAGACCGCCAAGGAACTCACCGTCGAAGGGTAAGTCGATGCTTGATTTGATGAGCGGGTTCGTCGTCGAACTGCGAAATGCTGGTCTCCCGGTTTCACTCACAGAAAATCTCGACGCTATGGAGGCCGTCAAGCACATTCCTATAGAAGATCGGGATGCATTCAAATATGCGCTCGCCGCAACTCTGGTAAAGAACGAACAACACTGGAAAGCCTTTGAGACCGTCTTTGAGGTTTACTTTTCGTTGCGAGGCCCTGAGTACAACGTGCTCGACGAAGACGGCGAAATAGACGAAGACTCCCTAGAGGAGTGGATGTCTCAGCAAATGCGCGGCATGGGTGGTCAAGGATCAGCTGAGGACATGAGCCCTGAGGAAATTGCCGAAATGTTGTTTCGTGCGCTGATGAACGCAGACGAAGCGATGATGGCGGCAATGGCGAGAGCTGCGGTGACCCAGTTCGCCGGGATGGAACCGGGACGGCCTGTGGGTGGGACCTACTACTTATATCGGACCCTGCGCAACCTCGACCTAGACGGAATGATGGACCGACTAATGGAGGAGGCTCAGCAACGTTCAGATGGTGATATGACACCATTGCAAGAGCGGCTCGAGCGAGAAGAGTTCGAAAATCGGATCGAAGATCTGAAACGAGAGATAGAAGCGGAGATCAGACGCCGGCTGGTAGCCGATCGAGGTGCAGAAGCAATGGCAAAAACGCTTCGAAAACCGCTACCGGAAGACGTCGACTTCATGCACGCATCTCGCGAAGAAATGGCAAATATTCGAAAGGCCATCCAACCGTTGACCCGAAAGCTAGCGGCTCGCCTAGCTCGCAAACGCAAGCACAAGAGGAAAGGCCCTCTCGATTTCCGTGCGACCGTTCGTCAGTCGTTGAGCTACGGGGGAGTGCCAGCGGAACCTCGATTCCGGAATCCCCGGCCGAACAAACCTGAACTCGTCGTTGTAGCGGACATTTCGGGTTCAGTGGCGGCCTTCGCCCGATTCACGTTGCATCTGGTGTACGCATTACAGAATCAATTCAGCAAAGTACGTTCCTTCGTATTCATCGACGGGCTTGATGAAGTAACGCACATGTTTCAGGACGAGGAAGACATAACGAACGCCGTACATCGAGTGAATACTGAGGCCGATGTGGTCTGGGTTGATGGTCACTCGGACTACGGTCACGCTTTCGGGGTGTTCTGGGAGAACTTTGGTTCTGAGATTAATTCCAAGTCAACAGTGATGTTTCTCGGTGATGCTCGAAACAACTATCACGCCACTAATGCTTGGGTGGTTAAGGAAACCGCGAAGAAAGCGCGATCGGTCTTCTGGCTTAACCCCGAACCGAAATCCTATTGGGACACCGGTGATTCAGTCATTACCGAATATGCGACGCACACCGATGGGGTTTTCGAATGCAGGAACTTACGCCAACTTGAAGGCTTCGTTGACAACTTGGCGTAGTTAGCTGCTCAAGAACAATCGTTATCGGAACTCGGACAAGAGCTCTGCCACGTGGAACGCGAGATCTAATGACTGACGCCCGTTGAGCCGAGGATCACACATGGTTTCGTAGCGGTCACTTAGCTGTTCAGTGGCAAGAGCGTCCCCGCCGCCAACGCATTCGGTTACCGCGTCACCGGTCAACTCGCAGTGAACTCCACCCGGCCATGTCCCCTCTACTCTATGCACCTCGAAATACTGGCGAACTTCGTCCAGGATTACATCGAAGTCCCTTGTTTTCACCCCGGTATTTGTTTCGTAGGTGTTGCCATGCATTGGGTCGCATTCCCAGACAACCGGGTGGCCAGCGTCGGTTACTTTCCTCAATATTGCGGGCAGGGTATCTCCGACCTTTTCTGCCCCCATTCGGCTGATCAAGGTGAGACGGCCGGGCGTTTGGTGTGGGTTGAGCGCTTCACACAGGGCCACGACATCTTCGGGTGAAGAGGTCGGCCCTATTTTGCAGCCGATCGGGTTATGGACACCCCGGAGAAATTCAACGTGAGCTCCGTCCAGTTCGCGGGTTCGTTCACCGATCCACAACATGTGCGCCGAGCAGTCGTACCAAGCACCGGTAATGCTGTCTTGGCGAGTTAAGGCCTGTTCGTAACCGAGGAGCAGTGCTTCATGGCTGGTGTAAAGCTCGACTTGACGCATGGCGGCATCGTCGGTATCGAATCCACACGCGGTCATAAAATGTAAAGCGCGGTCGATACCCTCGGCGAGCCGTTCATATCGTTCGCCAGCAGGGCTCGATGCTACGAATTCTTGGTTCCAATTGTGGACTTGGCGGAGATCGGCATAACCACCGCGAGTGAACGCGCGTAAAAGATTCAACGTCGCGGCCGAAGTGTTGTATGCCTGCAACAATCTGCTGGGGTCAGGAGTGCGGGAATCGTGATCGAAGGTGATGTCGTTGACTATGTGACCGCGAAAGCTTGGCAGCGTGGCGCCGTCACGAGTTTCTGTACCCGAAGAACGAGGTTTAGCGAATTGTCCAGCGATCCGGCCCACCTTTACAACTGGCAGCCCCGCTGAGTATTGGAGCACCACTGCCATTTGAAGAATGACCTTCAGCTTGTCCCGGATAGCGTCCGCGCTACTTAAGTCAAATGATTCGGCGCAGTCTCCTGCCTGAAGAACTATCGCTTGACCGTTCGCCACCCGCGCGAGCTGATCAGTAAGGCGACGTGCCTCCCCTGCGAAGACCAGGGGTGGTCGAGTGCCGAGTTCATGAAGGGCTTCGTCTAATGCGCCTAGTTCTGGCCAATCTGGTTGTTGGCCAGCAGGACATTCAGTCCAAGAGTTCGGGTGCCAGGTGGTATTCACAATATTAAGTGTGCAGGTTCAGTGACCGTAATGCCAAGAAGATTTCTGTGTGAGGTCGCTTTTGGGTCTTCAGGCCACAATGACAAGTGCATCTTCGCGCAGCTCGTCGACGGCTCTTTTGACAAGGCGTCGAGCAGCTTCAGCGGTAACACCGAGCTCTTCGCCCACTTCCCGATAACTGTGACTCTCACCGTCGATCAGACCAAAACGACGAGCTACTGCTAGCTGAGCTCGAGGATCGAGACGGTCGAGTAGCCCTCGAATCATTTCTTTCCGATCGTTTTCGAGTGCATGGTCTTCGGGACTCGGTGCGTCATCGCCGATGAGGTCGACCAGTGTGCTGTCACCTTCGTCGCCGATGTTTTTGTCAAGAGAAGTGGGAGTGCTGATTCGTTGAAGCCAGGCGTTCTCGTCGTCAAGGCCGTCACTGTCTCCTCCGCTATGACGCAGAGCTGCTCTGAGACTGGCCGAGCGATCGCTGGGGAGGCGGATCAGGCTTGCCTTCTGGTCGAGGGCTCGACCTATTGACTGACGAATCCAAAATGTTGCATAAGTCGAAAACTTGAATCCCCGTCGCCAGTCGAACTTCTCCACGGCGTGTTCAAGGCCGAGGTTTCCTTCTTGAATCAAGTCCAAAAGTTCCATTGCTGGTGGCAATGGATATCGACGAGCGATTGACACTACGAGCCTGAGATTGGCGCGAATGAAACGATCACGAGCCGCTTCTGCATCTCGGACGGCTGTCCGGAGAGAACGGCGTTCCGCTGCAGTGACTTTTTCCTCACCATCTAGGACTACCTGGGCGTCGCGCCCTTTTTCTATTGCTTTTGACAACATCTTTTCGTCGTCAGCGGTCAGTAATGCAACCGCACCGATCTCATTTAGATATTGGCCTACTGAATCACTCATTATTAATAATCTCCACCGGGGGGGACCGGATCTGTCTGGCTCGAGGGGGGTCTCGAGGCCGTGGAACTTCTGCACTTGAAGCACCTGATGCTTGACACCTACGGGTCGTTGGGGGTGCCGTTAGGTTGTCGTGTTGGGTTCTTTCTCAAGTTTCTTGCGAAGGCAGCGCCGTGCTCACGCATGCCAATAACGGATTGTCGGGTTGGGCCCGTGATGTCAATACAGCAAGCGGACGTCTGTCAGGGGTCCGGCTGAATCACAGACCAAACAACAATAGTAGATGGGAAGCGG
>JASMKJ010000419.1 GCA_030749275.1 Acidimicrobiales bacterium | reverse complement strand
AACACAGAAAGCAACATCAGACCTCGACTGTCAGATCCCATTGCTACAGTCAGAGTTGACATCACGGTGGGTGTGATTGTCGATGCAAATTATTGTTGCTGCTGCAGAGAACCAACCTCACAACGATGATGTCCCCCCCAGTTGGGTGCGTTGCATCTACTGTCACGGCAGGAGAGAAATGTCAGATCACATCTATCTTGACTACAACGCCACGACCCCAGTTTCGCTGGAGGTTCTAGATGCAATGGTCCCTTGGTTCAATGAACGATTTTGGAATGCGGCCTCGGCACACACTCTAGGAATGGTGGCGAGAGATGCTGTCGAGATAGCTCGTCACCAGGTAGCAGACCTCATCGGAGCACACCCAAACGAGATCGTTTTCACTTCAGGGTCTACCGAATCAATCAACCTCGCGTTAGTGGGTGCACTCGGCTCCTCATCTGGCCGCACTGGTATTGTCACTGCCGCTACCGAACACAAAGCCGTGTTAGACACGGCCGCATGGTTGGCCGAACGAGGCGCTTATAACCGCGTATTGCCTGTAACCGCCTCTGGCGAGATCGATCCCGAGATGCTTGTCGGGTCTGTGGACGAACACACAGCGGTGGTTTCTATCATGGCTGCCAACAACGAAACAGGAGTCATAGCTGACCTGACCGGACCTGTTGAAGCTGCAAGACGCTTTGGTGCGTTATTCCATACCGACGTGACCCAAGCGGTGGGCCGCATCAACTTTGACGTTGAGCACTCTGACATTGACTTAGCATCACTTTCTGCACACAAGATGTATGGACCCAAGGGTGTCGGAGCCCTCTATGTACGAAGAAATGTGCAGATCGAGCCAGTAATTCACGGTGGTGGCCATGAGAACAACAGACGAAGCGGCACTCTTAACGTCGCTGGGATCGTCGGATTTGGTGTGGCAGCAGAGCTAGCAGCCAAGCAACGAGATAGCGATGCTGAACGTTCGCTACAGCTCATCTCAGAACTGGTAGTAGGTCTTGCAGGGCAGCTTGACGGTGTGGGAGTTGTTGCAGAGTCGACGACCCGGTTACCAAACACGGTCAACATTCGATTTGCAGGTGCTGACGCTGAAGCCATCATGGCCAACGCACCGACCGTTGCCGTGTCTTCTGGTTCGGCCTGCACATCAATGTTTCCTCACCCTTCACATGTACTCATGGCAATGGGGATGCCAGCTGAAGACGCATCAGAGTGTCTACGATTTAGCACCGGCCGTCCCACCACTAGCAAAGACGTCACTGAAGCAGTCGCTGTGCTAGTCCCCGCCGTAACCCGGGTGAGGGAGGTCACTCGGTGAGCTTTACGAACCCCACCCCAGTAGGGAGCTGAACCTGTGAAACTTGAGGAGGCGTGCACAAAGAAGTTTTCCCGGCACGAGACGTTCGCACCCCGCTACCTATGGCCAAAGAAGGCCTACGACAGCTGCTCCGATTCACCAGAGCTCTTCAACACCGATCTCGGAATGGACGAACTCATAGAGAAGCTGGCTGTCGGCAAGAACATGGTGAAATCGATCCGCTACTGGGGGCAAGCGTTTCGGATCTTTACCGAAGAGAAACAACAGAGGAGACGACACAAACTGATCCAGCCCACCGCTATTGGTGAGACCTTCTTCGCCGATGAAGGCTGGGACCCTTACTGCGAACACCCTGACACTCTCTGGCTGTTGCACTGGTGGCTGCTTGCCCCCAGATCGTTCGCTCCATCCTGGTGGCTGGCTTTCAATGAGTACACCGGCATCAAGTTCACCGCTGACGAACTCGAACAGTTCATCGTGGATTCCGCCACCAACTGGCAGCCCGCTAGGTCGACGGTCAAAAACGATGTGAATTGTCTCCTCCAGATGTACGTATCTGGCCATTCGTCTCGAGCCACGTTCGATGATCAGCTCGACCATCCATTCCGAGACCTCGACCTGTTGCGTCCCAGCGACCGTGAACCCGGTGTGTACCGGTTCCTAATCGGGCCAAAAGTGACGCTGGCTCCTGAAGTAGCAGCGTTTGCTTGTCTTGACTTTGTGGCTCGGACCCAAACAGGGGCGAAAACCGTCAACATGTCGCGACTTGTATCCGAACCCGGGTCACCCGGCAAAGTCTTCAACCTGACCGAAGCAGCGCTCGCTGACCTGCTCGAAACGGCAGCCTCTAGTCGAAACAGCGAGTTCACACTTACTTCCGCTGCTGGGGTTGCCCAGGTCGCACTCGACGATGATCCCGCTGAGATCGCTACCGACCTGATCTGGGACCACTACCGGACGTTCGTCGATCTCTGCCACAAGCCTTTCGGCGTTGTTCTCGCCGGCCCAAAAGCCGGCCGGAGCTTGGGCCCGCCCCGCAGTGACGCAGCATGACAGCCCTAAGTGATCTCATAGCCCCCAAGGAACGGTTCACTCGTTCCATCAACGTCGAACGCGACGCCGGAAGCTCAGCGATCGACGGCTACCTCCCGGTCGGTCGATCGGTAGATGCAATTTCTCGGATATTTCGGGCAGTCAACGACCCGAACAGCGAGAACGCGTTTTCGATTACCGGGCCGTACGGCTCGGGAAAGTCGAGCTTGGCTCTAATGCTTGACGCTTTGTTCGCCGCAGAAGATGACCCGTCGCGGTTGTCGGCCCACGGCCTTGTTGCCTCGGTGATCCCTGAGGTTGCCGAAATGATCACCTTGGCTCGTAAGAATCTTGGAGCCCATCAGCACGGCTTTGTTCGAGCGGTGGTCACCGCACAACGTGAACCAGTTGCCGCAACCGTTTTGCGGGCGCTACTTCATGGGGTCGACCGGTTTGGTGCGCCCAAGAAGAACAAACCCCGGCGCGCGGCAGCCATCAAGGCCATTCGTGCCATGCACGCCGACTACACAGCCGACGAACCAATCCGCCCAGACGCACGCTCCATCAGAAACGAGATTGCCGCTCTGGGGGAAACGGCTCCCGTTCTTCTCCTGATAGACGAGTTTGGCAAGAACCTCGAAGCCTTTGCCGACTCTCACAGCGACGCTGACCTATACCTGCTTCAAGAACTTGCTGAAGCGACACGCGGCGAGCAGCAGTTACCTCTTGTTCTTGTCACCTTCCAGCACCTCGCCTTTGACGAGTACTCCGCTGGGGCCAACATCAACCAACGGCGTGAAT
>JASMKJ010000418.1 GCA_030749275.1 Acidimicrobiales bacterium | reverse complement strand
CGCTGACTGGTCCGTCGACTAACGACTTGACGCCCTCAACCACTCTTTGCATGTTTGCTTTGTGAATGAGACGCCGCTCGAATAAGACGTCATTTTCAAGTGACGGGTCCTGCAGAGCTCGAGGGGCCGTCCCGTTGTTTTCTTTGCCAATCACCATGGAGAATCGGAGTCTGCTTCCCGCCCCTTGCTCTGCGACCTCGAACCGCCAAATAGCGCCAGGCTTGACTGGGTCGGTGATCCGCCATTCGAAAACCTGGTGTTCAATCCATTCGGTAACGATGCAATCTGTTTCCCAATCTCTGACGTTGGCTATCGAATTTCTTCCTTTGAAAACTGAGCCGGCTCCTATTGCCCCCGAAGTGACCCAGTCAGCACCAACGAATTCGTTTGAAAATTGGGCTGGCAGGTTGATATCGGAGATAAGTTCCCAGACAGCTTTGGGTCTTGCATCTGTGTCAATTTCGACAACCACCCCTGGACCGTCTTGAACCCGGGCCGACCCGTCGGCACTAGGTCTCTCTCGAGTAAATCCCCATTGATCGAAATAGGTGATGTTGGAGGCGGGACGCCTCGGAACTGGCGAAAATTCGGCACCCAAGGTGTACGCGACCGGGAAACAGACGAGTGTTGTCACTCCAGGGGGAATGCCGAGAAGCTCGGCTACCTCATCAGACTTGTTGTTCAACATCGTTGCGTACGCGGTACCTAAACCTCTTGATCGCAATGCCAGATTAAAACTCCACGCCGAAGGGATCGCGCTGTCAAATAGGCCTGGGCGGCCGCTGTTGTCATGCAGCCCCCATATAGCGCACATCACCAGCACCGGTGCCTTCGCGAAGTTCTCGACTAGATACGCGCTTGAATTCACGACTTGTTCTTTAGGGTGCCCCGTGCCCTCGAGTCGCCCGCGGGCGTTAATGAACAAAGTCCCCACTTCGGCATAGAGGTCACCCAACTGATCTTTCAGAGACTGATCTCGAACCACCAACCAGCGCCTACTTGCGTCATTGCCGCCAGTCGGGGCTTGTTCAGCCAGATCAATACATTCAAAAATCAGTTCGTCGGAGACCTCGCGTTTGAAATCCAAACGTTTCCGAACTGCACGCGTCGTGGTCAGCAAACGATCCACCTGTGCAAGGTCAAAACCGGACTCAGAAAAAGAGTTACTCATGGCATGAATCTAGGCGGACTTGCTTGGCTCGCTCAATGTGGTCTGACGAGGAAAACCGATGGAGCACTGAGAGGGCGAGAGCTTTGAGGACGATCATTGTCTGTTGGTTTCATTGACGCACGATTTGGTAGGCGCAATGCCCCGACGATGCCAAGAAGCGAACATCCTGCTGACAAGATAAGGACCCAAAGAAATGTCGACGTCCAGTCGGCTAGGGCGCCCCCGATCTGAGGGGAAATCATCTGGGCGACCCCAAAGGCGAGTGTCGCAGCGCTGAAACCAGGGCCGTAGTCCTCTGGCGATGCGTTTTGTACGAAGTACATAGTGAGGGTCACGGGAATCGAGGCAAAGATCATCCCAATAACTACCGAAGACGCGAGCGTTGGTAGTACCCACCCAGGCAGGATGACGATGACCAGAGTGCTCCAGAGAGCGAAGGCGGTGGCCAATGTTGCTCGGGCGCCGTATAACTGAACGGACTTTGCGATTATCGGCCCACCGAAAACCATGCCGAGGCCAATCAGAGTGAATGAGAGCGAAGCGGTGCTGGCCGACCACCCGTTGTCATCTTCCAACCGGCTGCTCATGAATGCCAGCACCAGCAAATACATGAATCCAAACGTTGTGTACATCGCAGTCACGGGTTTCCACCCGGGAACCCGACGTAAAGCGTCGAATCCACCGATGCTGCCTTTGTCAGAAAGTTGTTCCTGTGCGTGTCGGACCACTGCGATGGTAGCTACAGCAATAACAAAGCCGAGTAGCGCTTGCACCATATAGACGTTGCGCCATCCCTCATCTCCCGACAAGCGTCGAAACCAGCCGGCTAACTGGCTCGTGAATACGATGCTGAGAGCCATACCCGATGACAGTAAACCGATCGCTGTGCCCCGCTTCTCTGGTGGAAACGCAGCGCTGGCAACCACTGGAGTTGGTATCCATACCCATGCTCCGCCGAACCCGGAAAAAAACATGCCCAGCGCGAGCACAATCGCTCCGGGAGCAAAGGCGGTCAGAACTTGACCGACCACTGCGATCAGTAACCCCACCCGCATGATCGTTAACAGTCTCAGGCGAGATGCAGCGATAGCAACTGCGAGCGTACCGATGAGATAAGCGGTCACGTTTGCTGTCGCAAGCGAACCAGCAACCGTATTTGAGAGACCCAAATCGGCGCGCA
>JASMKJ010000417.1 GCA_030749275.1 Acidimicrobiales bacterium | reverse complement strand
CCGTTGCTGTTGGGTCACGAACGAGGCTGATCACGCCATCGGCGATCCGAAGTTCGTTAGCCGCGTTCTCCATTGGAATCAGATCATCTTGGCATAATAGGAGCCCACCGAGCATTAGGACCTTGTCACGCAGTTCTCTAGCGGCACTTTCAAGCAAGTTCCCCGTAGTAACCATTGAGCGACTTGCGTACGTCCCGGCACCCACCGGACAGAAGTCAGTATCTCCTTCTATGACCCGGACAAGTTCTGGAGAGATACCAAGAGCTTCTGCGACCAGTCGGCCATAGACCTTCTCATGTCCTTGCCCGCTGGACCCGGTGCTAAGAAATGCCCTTACTTGGCCATCGGGGCCGATCCGGATTGAAGCTCCGTCGTATCCAAAGATCGAGACTCCAGAGACTTCATTAAAGGTTGCTAGCCCTATGCCGTATAGTCGGCCCTCTTCGCGGGCAGTTTCTTGTTCTCTTCGGAGACCTGTGTAGTCAACTCGATCAAGTGCGATCTCTAGAGTTTCCCTGTACGACCCAGTATCGAATTCATTTCCACCAGGCGAAGTAACTGGGAACTCAGAGTTTGTATACAGGTTAAGTTTCCGCAACTCTGCTGGATCCAACTTGAGTTGACCCGCAGCGATGTCCATCAGTCGCTCAACTGCGAAAACACTCTGCACTTGGCCGACTCCACGGTAACTAACAGCAGGGGCTTTGTTGGTTGCGAAAGCGCGAGCCGTGAATTCAGAAGCCTTGTGGCGGTATGCGCCAAAGATATTTAGCGCACCAGTCAGAGGGTCCAGCCCTGCTCCAAATGGAAAGGTGGAGTGCGCACCAGAGTCACCATCGAGTAGAGACTTGGTCGCGAGAAGGTTCCCGTCGGCGTCAAACGCAGCAGAAAGATGAAGCCGCTCCTCGTGGGCGTGACCGCCGGCCATCAGGCTCTCTCGGCGGTCTTCAATCCATTTCAGAGGGCGGCCGAGTTTCCGAGCTAGCGCCGGAAGGACGACCTCTTCAGGGAAGAGTTGGCCCTTGAGGCCGAAGCCTCCTCCGACATCGGGCTTGATCACGCGGATGTTGTCTTCGTTGACGTTCAGGATCTGTGAGAGTGCCGAGCGGATCAAGTGGGGGATTTGCGTGGAGGTGAAGACCGTGTAGCGCTGGTCTCTGGGATCAAAGCGAGCCAAGACCCCGCGCGTTTCGAGTGGTACTGCATTCTGCCTTGGGTACTCGAATTCTTGCTCTACAACGAGATGAGCTGTTGCAAACGTGTCTGCCGTTCCACCTTCATTAACAGGCAGATTGAAAAGAACATTGTCTTCCAGTTCTGCATGGAGAACAGTTTGGCCGGCTATCGACTCATCAAGGGTCGTGACAGCGTCTAGAGGGTCAT
>JASMKJ010000416.1 GCA_030749275.1 Acidimicrobiales bacterium | reverse complement strand
GAAAACTCTGCGCAAGCAATAGCGGCAGCGACAGGGAACACCGAAAACGAAGACGAAATGGTGCGCATCAGATACGGGGTTGAAGGACCAGGACGGATCGCTTGGCCCGACGACCCTGACTACGACGAAGCTGATCCTCGTATCGAATCAGGGATGGTTCGATGGCCTGATCGAAGACCAAGAAAATAAAAGCTGCCGTTGCTGCGATTCTGATTCGGAAATCGGCGTGGCAACTGGCACCCTTATCTATAGGCCCCCGTGGCGTAAATGGATAGCGCAGCGGGCTTCTATCCCGACGGTTGCAGGTTCGAGTCCTGCCGGGGGCGCTAAAGTACAACTCATACACCGGGGAGCTCGGAATGACCGGGCTGAGAGGTCAGCTACCCACGCTGGCGACCCGACATGACCTGATCTGGGTAATTCCAGCGGAGGAAGCTATGGCGAGAAAATTGGCCGCGAGATACGTCCTTTATGTTGCGCTGCTCGTAGGTGCAGTTGGGTGCGGATCTGGGAGCTCAAGTGCGGGAACAGGAAGTGACTACGAAGTTACCCTCACTCTCGTCACCCACGACTCTTTCGCGATTTCCGACGGGGTGTTCGAAACATTTCATGACCAAACAGGAATCAAGGTGCAAGTGCTGACGTCAGGTGATGTGGGTTCGTTGGTGACACAAACTGTATTGAGTGAAGCGAACCCGGTTGGAGATGTCATCTTTGGAGTTGACAACACCTTCATGCAACGCCTCTTGGATCGCTCGGCGCTGGACCCCTACGAAACTCCTGAACTGGTGAACGTCCCCGATGAATTCAAACTTGATCCGACCCATCGGTTAACCCCGATTGACTATGGGGACGTGTGCATCAACTACTGGATAGAGGCCCTTGATGGACCAGCGCCGACATCGCTCATGGATCTGGTTTCGAACGACTACAAGGGAACTCTTGTTGTGCAAAATCCCGAGACTTCCTCACCCGGAATGGCGTTCTTGTTGGCCACTATTGCCGGTACACCCAATTGGGAAGAATTCTGGACACAGTTACGAGCCAATGACGTCGCGGTCACCAACGGATGGGAAGCTGCTTATTACGGTGACTTCATAGCGGGTGGCGGCGATCGACCCCTCGTCGTGTCCTATGCGTCCAGCCCGGTTGCCGAAGTCATCTACGCCGACCCGCCTGTAGAAACACCACCGACCGGAGTTCTTCTGGACTCGTGTTTTCGTCAAATCGAATTCGCGGGGATTCTTGCAGGGACACAGCATCCAGCCGAAGCCCGAGCCCTCATTGACTTCTTGTTATCCCCGGCGTTCCAAAACGAAATTCCGATGAACATGTTCATGTATCCGACATCGACCACAGCGACGCTGCCTCCGGTATTCGTTCAACACTCACAGCTCACCGACACACCGCTAACACTGTTACCCGCTGAGATAGAAGCTCATCGTCAAGAATGGACAGAACGCTGGGTCGAAATCGTTCTCGGATAGGGACGTGAATCCGTCGACCCAACCATGGCGTCGTTGGCGCACCCCGGCTGTTGTTCTGTGGGCTGCGCCCACCATTTTTTTGGCAATCTTCTTCTTTTATCCGGTCGCAAACATTGTTTTCAGCTCCCTGAAACAGGGAGGATCCGCCCTGTTCGACACGTTCGGCTCCCAAAGAGCCAGGGATGCCATCTGGTTCACCACTTGGCAAGCCGCAATATCTACGGCTGTCACTGTTGCCATAGCGATGCCATGCGCATCGTTGATGGCGCGCAGCTCGGGTAGAGCCGGGACTTGGCTCAAAGCTCTCGTGACAGTCCCATTCGTGCTTCCCACAATTGTTGTGGGGGGAGCGTTCAAAGAACTCTTCGAACGAACCAACGAGTCCCTGGGGTTGCCGGACCTTAACCACACCGCAGCGGCCATCATCATTGCTCACTCGTTCTTCAACTTTGCGGTCGTCGCCCGAACCGTAGGCGCATACTGGTCAGGGTTAGATCATCAACTCGAAGAACAAGCGCGCACACTGGGCAGCACCAACGCTCGGGTGTTTCGCCAAGTCACATGGCCCAGGTTGAAACCAGCAGTTTTCGCGGCTGGGGCAATTACTTTCTTGTTTTCATTCACATCTTTTGGGGTGGTCTTGGTGCTGGGCGGACTTGGCCAAGCAACTATCGAAACCGAAATCTTTCGTCACGCAGTGGTGCGGGGAGATCTCCTGATGAGTTCCTCGCTCGCCCTCATCCAGATAGCAGCAGTGTTGTGTTTAGTAGCAGTGACGTCGAATTTGGAGCGCCGAACAAATACCAGCACTCAAATGATCCGAAGCACAATCACCCCAATGCGACCATTCACCAAACTCGGTGTTGTGTCATTTACGGTCATTTTCCTTGGAAGCCCACTAGTGATCATGATCGAACGATCGTTACGAGTCGCTGACCGATATGGAATGCAGAACTATCGGGCACTTTTCGAAAAGATCCCCCAGCTACCAACCACGTCAGCGTCCGCGTT
>JASMKJ010000415.1 GCA_030749275.1 Acidimicrobiales bacterium | reverse complement strand
TCGACGCTGATACAGACGCGGCCTTGGTACTAGGATTCGACCAACTAAGGGGGTCGCACAGATGCCAACAAACTTGGCAGCAAATATTCTTATGCCGAGTTCTCCGTCTCTTGGAGAACTGCTCTATCAGGGCCGTGTTTACTGGTCGCCATTATTCCAACGCCAGTACGACTGGGCCTCACGGAAGGTCCAGCAATGCTTCGAGGACGCTCTAACCCTTCTTGAGAGGGACGACTCGATCCGATTCCTCGGTGCCATCGTTCTTGAACAGGGCGACGCACCTGAGTTTGATAGACCACAGCAGATCTGGATCATCGACGGGCAGCAACGGCTGACGACCCTTTATCTACTCTTGGTCGCAATTGTGAAGGCCCTCCACAAGTCAGGGGACGCCGAAACGGCTGACATCCTGACAAGAACTTCTTTGTTGGGTCAGGTAGCTGGCGTTCAGTGTGAGCCCAAACTCAGACCTACCATCATGGATACCCGCCAATTCAATTCGATCCTTGAGGACCTCCAAAACGAGGATGTGAAGTACATAGAAAACCAGCAGGGTGTCGGGACAGGCAACATGACGGCGCAGTACGCGAAACTGCAAAGACTCCTGAAACACAAGTTGGATGAGATCGAAGAAGACGGCCGCTCGGCCTGGCTAGTTGACTTAGCTCAGCGCCTACAGAATCGCACCCTCTTTGTCGCGATCCATCTTGGCGACGAGTTGGACGCGCATGAGGTGTTCGACAGACTCAACACTGGAAGTCAGCCTCTGACAGTTTCAGACTTGCTGCGGAACGACGTGATGCGGGCTGCATCCTCTGATCTCGTGGAGGCGAGCCAGTTGCACGGTCGACACTGGCTTCCATTCGAGAACAGGTTTGCCGATCAGTCGCATCGAGAAGCCTTCTTCTTCCCGATGGCCCTCACACGTGATTCGACGACGAGTAAGAGCGACACGTTCCATGACATCCGCAGTCGTCTAGACGAGTTGCGAGAAAGCGATCCTCCCAACACGCCTGCAGAGTCCATCAAGATCGCTGTCAAGGATCTTGGCGAATACCAAAATGCTTATTGCGCACTAACCGGCAAGGGGGAAAATAGAGACGTTAGACAGTGGCAAACCGAGTGGACAGGTGACCAGAAGGAACTTCTTGGGAATCGACTGGGCCGACTAAACCGACTGAACATTCCGTTGGTGACATTGCCCTATCTGTTGCAGTTGCTGAATGCGACCAAGAATGGGGATATCGAAGTTTCGAACACCGTCGGGTGTATCGATGTCATCGAGTCGTTCCTCGTACGTCGGGCGATTAGGGGATTCGAGCCGACGGGCCTACATGCTGTCTTCAAGTCACTCTGGAGCCCAGAGAACCAGGACCCTCACAATCTTGAGAGAAGCCTCACAACGAAGACAATCGAATTCCCGAAAGACGATGAATTCAAAAGGTACGTCCGCGAGGGACACATGTACCAGAGGAGAATCCGCCACTACGCGCTCTGGGAGCACGACGTTGCCTCGGTCGAAGCAGGTGATCGCGTACCCGACGCAGTGTGGGATAAAGGCATCCATGCAGACCACGTGATCCCTCAAAGCGTCGTCGATACTGAGTTGCTCGAGGAATGGGGCTGGACTGAGGACGACTACGAGGACCTGAAGCACACATGGGGCAATCTCGTGCCACTAACTGGTCCTGCCAACGAGGAGAAAGGCACTATGGAGTTCGCAGAGTGCAAACAACTCCTACTTAGCGAAGGAAACATAATCTTCAAGACAACGAGACAGTTGTTTGAGAATCATGATGCCTGGACGCCTGGCAACGTCCGGGAACGAGCCAAACAACTTGCAGACTTTGCAGTCGAGCGGTGGCCACGGCTGCACGCAGACTGATCGGACTTTAGGG
>JASMKJ010000414.1 GCA_030749275.1 Acidimicrobiales bacterium | reverse complement strand
GTGGTACGCCAGTTCCAACCACAAGAAAGCGGCTAACAGTGTCGCCGCGCTTTGTAGGCCCCAGTCTGGTTCTTTCCCCTCGCTGGACCTTCGATCTCCGATTCTGGCCAAGATTTCGAATGGACTCAACCATCGCCATAGATCACCGAGAACAGCTGACCCGATCGGAACAAGAACCCAAAGAGCAACGAAAACAATTCGCGGCGCAATATTGACCATCGTGTCGTCAACAACGACGAAACTCGAAAGCAGTGCTAACCCCACGAACACAAGTCCGATAGTCCGACCAACTACCGACCCGATCCTGCCGACCACAGAATCAATCTTCACTAATTGACGCCCGGGTCCTGATTCGGGGAACCGCGCTTCTTGCCATCCTGATACCAGCGCCGCGAAAGAGATGAGCAAAGCTGCCGCTGCTACCAAACCCAAAGTGCTCACTGACATAGGCAATTCGCCGGGCGGTCCGACCCCATGGGCGTAAATCGGTGTAATCATCGCTGTGGATAGTACGCGTCAAGTAGACATTTACCTGCCAAGTGGAGGTAGTGTTTCAAAACTCGCTAATCCTGCATGAAGGGACTCACATGAGCACCGACGCATCAACCGATCCGGTCATAGTTGCAACAGCCCGTAGCCCTATTGGTCGAGCCTTCAAAGGCTCTATGACCGAAATTCGGCCCGACGATCTCAGCGCGCAGATCGTCACCAAGGTTTTGGAGAAGGTTCCTGAACTACCCCCAGAAGAAATAGAAGATCTCATCATGGGGACCGGTTCACCCGGAGGTGAACAAGGCTTCAACATAGGTCGCGCTACCGCAGTCCTTGCAGGCCTCGGAGACGTTCCGGGCACAACAGTCAACCGTTACTGTTCCTCCTCACTTCAGACAATCCGCATGGCTGCGCACGCCATCAAGGCTGGCGAGGGTGATGCCTTCATCGCAGCCGGAGTCGAATGTGTCTCCCGGTACGGAAAGGGAAATGCCGACAGTCTTCCCGATACCGCAAATCCCATCTTCAAGGCGCCCGGGGAACGATCAAAGGTGCGTTCCGAAGGGGGTCACGGCGATTGGACTCCAGCGGACGGTCTTCCGGATCTGTTTATCGCTATGGGGCAAACAGCGGAAAACGTGGCCGAGTTGAAGGGCGTCAGCCGAGAAGCCATGGACGAATATGGAGTGATGAGCCAGAACAAAGCCGAGAATGCCATTAGCCGCGGCTTTTTTGAAATGGACATCACCCCGGTAACAATGCCAGACGGAACCGTAGTCTCCACCGACGATGGACCTCGAGCCGGCGTCACGTTGGAAGCGGTTTCTCAACTGAAACCCGCCTTTAGACCAGATGGTCGAGTGACAGCAGGCAACGCATGCCCACTTAATGACGGTGCTGCCGCGGTGGTTGTAATGAGTCGAAAGCGTGCCGAAGAGTTGGGCATCACTCCCCTCGCTCGGATCATTGCCAGCTCGGTATCCGCTCTGAATCCAGAAATAATGGGTCTGGGCCCAATCGAGGCCATCAAACGAGTCTTGGCAAGAGCCGACATGACCATGAGCGACATCGACCTGGTCGAAATCAATGAAGCTTTTGCCGCGCAGGTGATTCCGTCTGCTGACGAACTGGGAATCGACATGGTGGACCAACTCAACGTGAACGGCGGGGCGATTGCGCTCGGTCATCCATTTGGACAGACCGGTGCGCGAATCATGACAACGCTCCTCAACGGTCTTGAAGATTCAGACAAAACCTTTGGGCTGGAGTCCATGTGCGTCGGCGGCGGTCAAGGAATGGCAATGATCGTTGAGAGACTGAGCTAGTTCAACTTCGAAGACAAATGTGTTGACGTCCACTTAGTGGGCGTCAACACATTTTTTAGC
>JASMKJ010000413.1 GCA_030749275.1 Acidimicrobiales bacterium | reverse complement strand
GCTACGCTTGAATGCTCTAATTCCGTGTTTTCTACAGCTGCTAACGCTACTTTCGCTACAGTTGCTACGCTGAACTCAGTAACCCAGGGTTGAGTTGGATCAGCTGGTGTTTGCTGACCTTGACCAGCCGAACCCTGTGTAGTTCTTCCAGCAATGCCAAAGCCTCGTCCAACTCGCGTTTGCGGCGTACTGGATTGGGTCCGTACTGGAGAATCTCTCTTTTGGGAATTTCACCCGTGCCCTCGGAACGACATCGCCTACACAACCAGTCGTCTAACAACACTGCATTGGAGAACTCTGGGGGCAGAGAAAACTCACCTAAGAATCTACGCGTCTCGTTGATGTGCCAGCTGGCGATATCGAAAGCGGCGGTCACACTCTCGGGTCCAACTGCACCATTCGATCCGTACCGAAACACGTGCATCAGAGTCGCCATTCTGGCCACGTTGTCGGCTACCTTAGATGCGGCGTCCTTGATCTCATTCAAAGGTTTCCCGGGGCCGAGCTGAAGTTCAATCGCATCATGGCATTCCCGCCATACCTGAGTCGCTTTCGGGTTGAGATAAAACAAGAAAGGCTCGATGCCACCTTCCTGAGTAAATTGAGGGGATGTATTGAGCAACTCACGAACTTTGAGTTTGAAAGCCGACAGACTCGGCCAGCCGGTTGGCTGATCGGTCATCAGTCGCGACCCCTGGGATGATTCCGGCCACGTAATCAGAAACCTGGCGAGAAAGCCATTACCACGCGCCAAGGCACCGTGCTTGTCCAAGAATTCCTTCAGTGCGCCAGGTTGTATCTGGAGGGAAACACTGAGCCGGACATCCTTGAGGCGGAAGGACTCCCGGGTCACCCGGCCCACTTGAAGTTCTCCACCGTCCCACAGAATATTGAAAAGAGACAGGTTTCGCATAATCGATTCGGGGTTCATTGCATGAGAACCGAACACCGCACCTGCTTCGCTGGAGACGATCCCAGCTGAGGGCCATTCATCCCGCAGAGCCATGGCGAGGTGTTCTGGCGTTTCGTCGGTCCGTATGAGGTGGGG
>JASMKJ010000412.1 GCA_030749275.1 Acidimicrobiales bacterium | reverse complement strand
CTTCGATCAGGCGGCGTTGGAGGCTGCTGACAAAGCTGATCGTGAACTGCAAGAAGGAATAGATCGGGGGCCTCTCCACGGGATTCCCCTCGGAATCAAAGACATCATCTCCACCGACGAAGGTCCGACCTCTGCACAATCCCTCGCCCAAGACCCAGCTTGGGGCGATCAAGGCGACGGTCCCCTGATGCAACGTCTTCGAGAAGCGGGAGCGGTGTTTACGGGAAAAACGACCACTATGGAATACGCGATCGGATTTCCCGACTTCGATAAACCGTTTCCAGTTCCTCGCAATCCTTGGAACACCGACCGCTGGACTGGGGGCTCGAGTTCCGGGACCGCGAACGGTATCTCTTCTGGACAGTTCTTAGGTGGACTTGGCACCGATACCGGTGGCAGCGTGCGGCTGCCAGCCGCATATTGCGGAATCACAGGGTTTAAGCAGACGTTTGGACTGGTACCCAAAAGCGGTTGCGTTCCGCTCGGACTCAGCTATGACCACATAGGGCCTATGGCGACATCTGTTTGGGATTGCGCCGCGATGCTCAACGTCATGGCCGGGCATCATGCATCGGACCGAACCACCGTGCAGAGACCTCAAGTTGATTATGTTGCCGAACTCGACAGGACCCTTGATGGAGTGCGGATTGGGGTAATCACAAATCAGTCATTGGTCGAAGCCAGCTCCGATCAGATGATGGCAGTTTTCGATGATGCGGTTGGTGAACTTGAATCCCTGGGGGTGGAAGTCACCGATTTCGAGGTTCCTCTGTACGACGAGCTACACGACGGGGCGTTTTTGGCTCTCCAGGCCGAGGCTTTCTCTTGGCATCGCAATCAATTGGGAGAGAGATGGCTTGACTATGGGCGACCAACTCGTTTAACCATCGCGAAGGGAGCGCTTGTCGCTGCGGGTGACCTAGTTCAGATTGAGCGGGTACGAGAAATAGCTCGCAAGCAGCTCGCCAGCCGTATGCGAGAGGCAGGTGTAGATCTTTTGGTCAGTCCAACAACCGGTTACGCTGCGACTCCGTTCACGGGGGCCGACCGCAAAGCCACCTCTTTGGCCGCTATGCACACTCCTCCATGGAACTCAACGGGCTATCCGGCGCTTTCGGTCCCTATGGGCTTTGATCAGGACGGTCTTCCTTGCGGGATGCAAATCATTGGAACACCGTTCCGCGATGACCTTGTGCTGCGGCTAGGTCACCACTACCAGCAACGCACCGATTGGCACACCCTCACCCCTCCGGTGCACCTTCAGTCCACTATTTGATATTTGATGTTGTTCAACGAAGCGCCGTTAACGGGTGCCATCAATAACGCCGGCCCCCTTGCTTGACTATGCGATGAATTAATGGCGATCTGCCCCGTAAATGGCGTTAACGAATCGACTTTTACTTGACCTGAGCTTGTCGGTCAGCAGATGACTAGTATCGCTTCACGACAAGTGCGAT
>JASMKJ010000411.1 GCA_030749275.1 Acidimicrobiales bacterium | reverse complement strand
ACGCGAAGGGTTGCTTCGCACCCCTGAACGGGTTGCGAACATGTACGCGGAGGTGTTCGCAGGTCTACGGGAAGACCCTGAACATCACCTCGAAGTTCAATTCGAAGCAGGGCACGACGAGATGGTGATGGTGAAAGACATCCCGTTTTACTCCATGTGTGAACATCATCTCCTTCCCTTCGTCGGCAAAGCCCACGTGGCGTATGTTCCCGGAGAACATGGGAAGATCACCGGCCTGTCGAAGCTGGCTCGACTAGTGGAGGCCTACGCTCGCAGACCCCAGGTTCAAGAACGTCTCACGAGCCAAGTAGCAGACAAACTCATGGAAGCACTCGATCCCCGCGGAGCACTCGTGGTCATAGAAGCCGAACATCAGTGCATGTCGATGCGAGGGGTGCAAAAGCCCGGATCGTTGACGCTTACGTCTGCGGTTCGAGGAATTTTCTTGAGTGACGCAACCAGAGCAGAAGCGCTTCAACTCATCGGCATCGGACGCTAAAGCTAAATCGCCAGCGGCCGCGCACCACTCAGGAAACGTTCGCACATAACGAACAAATTCACCCAGTAACTCGAACCGGGAACAAAATCCGCGAGCTTTGCCGTAACCAAGAGTGTGTCAGCGTCTGGGGATCCAGCGTGTTGAACCCCCGACAACTCGATCCGATCGAGGCGCCCGGCAAATAGTTGAAGGAGACCACTTATCGGTGCGTCAAAAACGGCGTCAACCTCGCTGGTCTGAAGTACATAGTCGACCAGAGGGCGATCATCTCGAAGCAGGAACACGCTCGTCAATTCCTTGTTCAAATGACCTTCCCCGCTGTCGTCAACAAGTCGACGTTCCCCCAACAGCACCAGATCATTGGGATCGGCAACAACGCCGAGCTCCTCCGCCAACTCCCTGACTCCATCAATAGGAGATTCCCCGGCAGCGAGATGTCCCGCGGCACTTAAATCAAGCAAACCGGGAAAAGCGGCCTTGTGTTTCGACCGACGCTGCAAAACCAGACTAGGAACGCCGTCGCGAACTGTTGTTATTTGACAGTGAAAAACCCTGTGCCAGTCACCTGCAAGATGCACCTGGTCTCTTGGTTTCACACCTAGGTGGCGCCCCATGTCGTCGAAAATGTCGAGCATTTCGACCCCTGCGGCGCTATCGGTCATCTCAAAGCAACTCCGTGTAGGAATCAAGTAACGGCAGCACCGTATCTGGACCTTCGGGAGGAACCCACAACACAGCGCGACTCACCCCCACAGCCTCCAAACTCTCCAAAACCTCAGGTTTTCCCGGAGTACCGAACTGACCGAACTCAAGTGTGGAAGGGTCCCTTCCCGCATCCTCCGCTGCCTTACGCACATCCTCTATCGGTCCCGCTAGGTCGTGGCGTCCGGAGATCGGCATCCACCCATCGCAGAACTCCACGATGTCTTGAATCGTTTTCGGTCCCGCCGCTCCACCGAGAAGCACTTTGGGTCCACCAGGTTGTACGGGTTTCGGCCACGACCAACTGGAATCAAAATTCACGTGGTCGCCACTGAACTCGGCTTCGTCGTTCGTCCAAATTTCGCGGCACGCCAACATGTTTTCCCGAGTGATAGCACGACGTTCGCTGTATTTGATTCCGTGATTTGCTATCTCCTCTTTGTTCCAGCCATATCCGATTCCGAGTATGAATCTGCCGTTCGATATCAAATCAAGTGACGCACATTCTTTAGCCAGCCACAGTGGATCTCGCTGCGCAACCAGAGTGATGCCCGTTCCGAGCATCAAATTCTCAGTCACCGCAGCAGCAGCAGCCAAACCCACGAACTGGTCGTGTGTTCGCCAATACTCCTCAGGTAGGGGAGGGGCACCCTCACGGCCACCCCACGGAGTGATGCGGCTCGTCGGTATGTGGCTGTGTTCGGGGAACCACAGCGACTCAAAACCTCGATCTTCGACCTCTTGCGCTAAATGGACAGGCTGGATTGACTTGTCGGTGGGAAATATTGCGATTCCAATTTTCATCGAACATCCTCTTCAATTGAGATGACATGTCTCCACAAACTAACCGCAAGCGACAACAATTCGCTGAGCCGGTTCACCATGTGGTCGCTTCACCCTTAACCAGATGGCACACTTTCGAAGAGAGGTAGAAGAACTTACGTATTGGAGACAGCTATGCGGATCAGTTTGGATGTCGACAAATGCATCGGGAGCGGATCTTGCGAAATGCTCGCACCAGAGGTGTTCGAAGTTGGTGAGGACGGCTTAGCAGAAGTTTTAGATTCCGCTCCGGGTAGCGAGATGGAGTCAAAGTGCCGATCGGCGGAGGAAAGTTGTCCGACGCAAGCCATAGCGGTGGAAGCCTGAACTACTCGAGAGCTA
>JASMKJ010000410.1 GCA_030749275.1 Acidimicrobiales bacterium | reverse complement strand
CTGCAGATTTTTTTTAGCATAGCCGAAAACCGGCGGGGGATTGGTCGATGAATAAAAGGTTCCGCTAAGACGAACGTTGCATCAGCTGCGCTACTCTGCGTTATAACACGCCACTATCACACGTGTACGCCGTCAACGCCTATGGACAGCGATAGCGGTGGTTTAAAGGAGCGGACTAGCGCACAGCCCGATAGAGGGCCGCCACAAGGGACCGGAGTTTCCACCCCGCATCAAGAAGCCGATTGCGAACCGGTGCACTTCCAACCTTCTCGTCTAGTGTGTACCCAAGTTCAACCATGGGACGACCCGCGACCCAGTTGAAGCGCTCGTGTTTCTTCCTGTCCCAGTGCATGGCGCGAGCGAGCGGATTGAACTCAGCCGTCTTCTCGGTCACGCGCCAGTGAACTGAACCCTCCTGCCCCTTGCTCTCGGAGGAGCCGATGACACCAAGTGACTCGGCTGCGGCGAAGTCATATCGTTCGGGATCGAGGTCGAGGAACTCGAACATATGGCACAGTTCGTTTCTCGTGTTCTGTACTAGGTCTTCGTACTTCACGAGCAACATCTTTCGCTCCGAGCCTTGACATACTCTCTGGAAATCGAGGATCTCTTGGGCCCCCTCTCGCCAGGCCTGCATCGCGTTCTCGTATCGCCAGTCAAACGACCTGACCCCCGACTCGACCAGCGCGCGGCCGTCCCTGACGATCAAGATCAGATGGGCGTCTGGAAAGAGATCGAAAAAGGACCCAAGGCCTTTAACGCTGGGAGTTTTCGTGAGCAGGACTTTGCGTGGATCCCCATCATTGAGTTGGCGCAGAAGAAATGCCTGGATGGAATCACCGAAGTGCCCGAGGAGTGTTCCTTTTGATCCGATCTTTTCAGCGACCTTCCATTTGGGGTTCCACGCTCGATAGAGGGACGCGGTGTAGTCTATGAGCGGCCTGGAATACTGAAGAACGTGGTCTTCCCAGATCGGGCCGGGGCCGGCGCAGTCGGGGTGCTCCTTGAGGAGGTTGTAGATGTAGTTGGTCCCGCTTCGCAGATGGATGCCCAGTATGAAGCAGAGTCTTGATTGAAATGAGGCGCTTGGCTGACCCTCTCGATCCAACCTGCTCATGCTTCGATTTCCTGCACAGCCAGAACACCTTGGTCGACTGCTCGTCGAAAACTCCGGTGTCTCGCCGCAGCTTCGAATGACGCCAGCGCTTTCAGCGGCGGCAGAGAGATCGACATCCCATCGAGCCTTCAAGATAGTTGAACACTCTGGCAAGATAATATGGTTTGCCGCACCGGGTCAATCTACCTGGTCAGTTGTGTGCGCCAGGTGTTCTCTCTCTTGTTCGGAATTCGGAGTTTGCCGTTCAGTAACTCCAAAGCACTCTGGTTACTAACTAGGTAGCTTTATGAGCGCCGTTGTAGTTTGCGTCAGCCCAATGCGAATAACTTTCGTAATTGCGTATTTGTCGAGTCATCGGCCTGTCGCGTGGAGCCGACGACGTTCTTCTACGACTTTCTTAACCGCCGGGAATGGTTTTCGGAGCCTTTTGACCAATATTTCCGAAGCTTCCTGAATCATCATTGTCACTGCATCAATAACTAGCAGCGAAGCTTGTGAACGAGGCAATCACCGTGTGTACGTGTTCTCGTATGCAGGACGACGCTTGAGGAAGATGAACAATTCCGGATGGCGGCGGGCGAGGGAAAGGGCCGTACTACAACAAGTTCGTGTCCATGACCTCAAGCACACGTTCGGCAGGCGCCTACGAGCAGCGGGTGTGTCCTTCGAGGACAGGCAAGATCTGTTGGGACATCGATCAGGGAGGATCACGACCCACTACTCGGCCGCGGAACTGGGCAATCTGATCGACGCAGCTAACCTAGTCGTTGATGAGGGGTCCCGCAAAACTCCCGCACTGGTCTTGTTAAAGAGAAAGGCAGCTATCGCATGATGTGATAACTACCTGTTCTATTTGTTTGACGACGGACAAATGCGAAAGGCCGAAATGGATAGGATTCGCCCTTATGAGTGATGCATTTCTAGCATGACTTTTGAGGCGCGAGCCATAAAATGGAATTCGATCTGGTGGCGAGCTACGTAGATCCTGACTTTGAAGATTTGATTGAGTGGGCATTCTTGGAGGGGCAGATCGATGGGGTGACGATGGAGCTAGCTTACTCCTCGCTGGTGGCTTATAGGCTCGAATTTGCGCAAAATGTTACCCAAGGAATAAAGGGCTACACCAATAATGATGTAACCCTTTGTTTTGTATGGCGTCCCCGGAGAGATTCGAACTCC